>JAAEPP010000266.1 GCA_024232495.1 Flavobacteriaceae bacterium | reverse complement strand
AGCCTCGATCGTATTTTTAAAAGTTGGGGCCTCCTTATTTTCTGAAATTTCGTTTATTTGAGTTTTTGTAACTGCAATAAAATGATGGATAGCTGGAGAAAAATGCTCATTTTTAATTTTCGAAAAAGGTGCTGTTTCGAAAGGAGTCAATAAAGGATTATTCATAAATTTCTTTGGATATGTTTTAATATTGTTTTAGAATGTAGATTCAATCAAATTATTTAATCTCTTTTGCCCCTTTTTCAACCTTAAGTTTTAAACCTTCTTTGTAAGTAATTATTTTATCCAATACACATTGATCATTAGTTCCAATTATCTGAGCAGCTAAAATACCTGCGTTTTTAGCACCATCCAGAGCAACTGTAGCTACAGGTACTCCTCCAGGCATTTGAAGAATCGATAAAATAGAGTCCCAACCATCGATCGAATTTCTTGACTTTACAGGAACCCCAATAACAGGTAAAGGTGACAATGAGGCAATCATTCCTGGTAAGTGAGCTGCACCTCCTGCACCAGCTATGATTACAGTAAACCCTTTTTTATGAGCATTTTTACCATAATCAAATAATTTTTCTGGAGTTCTGTGTGCAGAGACAATGTCTACCTCTATTTCTATATCAAATCCAGTTAGGATGTCGATAGCTTCTTGCATAATAGGAAGATCACTCGTACTTCCCATAATTATTCCTACTTTACTCATTTGTATATTTTTAGTTCCCATTAAGAGAGTTTTTATAGTTAGACTAACGGTTAATTACTTTGATAGTATTTTTTACTACTTCTGCGATTTTACGTGCTTTACTAATATCATTATTTACAATAGTCACATGTCCCATTTTTCTGTAAGGTCTTGTTTGTTTTTTTCCGTATATGTGGGGCGTAACTCCATCTAAATTTAATATTTGTTCTAGATTTTTATAGTGTGCATCTCCAGTATATCCCTCTTCTCCTACAAGATTAACCATGATAGCAGCGATTTTACTTTTGGTATTTCCTAATGGAAGGTTTAGTATGGCTCTAATATGTTGTTCAAATTGATTTGTTATACTTCCTTCAATACTAAAATGGCCACTATTATGTGGTCTTGGAGCAACTTCATTAACTAGGATTTCTCCCTCTTCAGTCTGAAACAATTCGACTGCTAGTAAGCCAACATGTTCAAATGAATTAGATACCTTTTCAGCGATTTTTTTTGCTCTTTCAGCAATATTATTTTCAATTCGAGCAGGACAAATTACATATTCAACTTGATTTGCTTCAGGGTGAAATTCCATTTCAACAACAGGATAGGATGCTACTTCTCCGTTGGGATTACGACTAACAATGACAGCTAATTCATTGACAAAAGGGATTAGTTTTTCAGCTATACATGGAGTATCTTTTACATTTGCTAAATCTTCTTTGTTTCTGACAATACAAACCCCCATTCCATCATAACCTCCTGTACTTTGCTTCCAAACAAATGGGTATCTAATTTCATACTTATTAATGGCAACTATTAATTCATCTTTTGAATTAAAAATTTGAAACGCGGAGGTGGGAATTTGATGTGTTTGATAAAATTTCTTTTGAGTAATTTTATCATT
>JAAEPP010000265.1 GCA_024232495.1 Flavobacteriaceae bacterium | reverse complement strand
TTTTTTTGATGTACCATATCGAGATGTGATTGCAATACAATCCCTTTTCTATTTTCCATTCCTGGAGTAGCAGGTTTTCGGATAATTACATTTCGAACATCGTCTTCAAAAGTTTCTAAACCTAAATGCTTTCCAAAGTTTTTTATAAACTCAATGACTTGTTCTTCTTTTTTTGATGCTCTTGGTACTGCATTTAAATCTGCAAAATTATTCCAAAGTCTTATTGGCTCTAAATTTCTAATAGATTCATTCATTTATCGACTATTTTAAAAGATTATAATTTTGAACAAAATTACGATTAACTTTTTTGAGTAAAAATTATAAAAAGATTTATTTGTAAGTTTGAAATATGCAAAGTAAAACGAAACTATTTTTATTAAGTCTGATCCCAGTTCAGCTAATTGTTTTGCAGATATTAAAATATTTTCCAGAATTTGTTGAAGTCTATTACAGTACAGGAATTTTTCCATTAATTTCTGAAGCCTTAAGATTCACCTTTGGTTGGATTCCTTTTTCTGTTGGAGATGTTTTTTACCTCATTTTTATTATCCTGATCGTTCGATGGCTCTTTAAAAACTTGATAAAAGTTCGACGCGATCCTAAGTCTTTTTTTTTAGATGTATTTTCAAGCTTATCCCTAATTTATTTGTTCTTTAATTTAATATGGGGATTCAATTATTACAGAATTCCATTGCACGAATCCTTGTTAATAAAAAAAACATACAATTTAGAGCAACTTATTAATACGACTGAGCGACTTATAAAAAAATCGAATGAAGTACATCTTGCTTTGGGTTTTCAAGATTCAGCTAAAGTTGAAGCTCCATACAACAATCAGCAACTATTTGACAAATCGATAAACGGGTATCAGAAAATTCAAAAAAAACACCCCAATCTTGACTATCAAAAATCCAGTATTAAAAAAAGTAGTTGGAGTCTACTTCTTACCTACATGGGCTACAGTGGTTATTACAATCCGCTTACTGGTGAGGCACAAGTTAACGATTTAATTAAGCACTACGGGTTTCCGGTAGTTAGTTGTCATGAGCAAGCCCATCAATTGGGTTATGCTGCTGAAAATGAAGCAAATTTTATCGCAGTTTTAGCGACCATCAATAATGATGACCTTTTTATAAATTACACCGGGTATATTTTTGCACTCCGCTATTGTTTAAACGAAATTGCTAGAAGAGATTTAGATAGGTATAAAAAGATGTTGCCTACCGTTTATCCTGGAATTTTGAAAAGCTATCAAGAAATGCAAGATTTTTGGAAAAGTTATGAAAATCCTTTTGAAACTATTTCAAAAACAGTATGGGATCGTTTTTTAAAAGTGAATAATCAAACTAATGGAATAAAAAGTTATAATTATATGGTCGGCTTAATTGTAAACTATTATGAAGAACAACCCTTTTAATATTTTTTTGTTAAAATTTTAATTAATTACCTTAAATAAAACAGTATTTGTATTTTTAAATTTTACTGATAATAACTCACCCATGAAAAAAACATTATTTACCTGCCTACTTTTAATTAGTGTTGCAACATCAATAGCTCAAGATTATTTTCCTACAAACTCTGGATTAAAACAAGAGAATAATAACTACACGGCATTTACAAACGCTACCCTCTATATTTCTCCCAACAAGGTTATTAAAAAAGGAACCTTATTAATTCAAAATGGAAAAGTAGTTGAAAGTGGGAAATCTGTTGTAATCCCAGACAATACGATTGTTATAGATCTTAACGGGAACTATATTTATCCTTCATTTATTGATCCATATTCTAGTTTTGGAATCCCAAAAACCAAAAAAGTTAAATGGGAGAACGGACCTCAATACGAATCTAAAAGAGAAGGTTTTTATTGGAATGATCATGTGATGCCAGAAAATCGAGCAATTGATAGGTTTGAGTACGATCGTAAAAAAGCCGATGAACTCAGAAAAGCAGGGTTTGGAGTTATAAACACCCATATTATGGATGGTATCGCCAGGGGAACGGGGATTTTGGTAACACTTAATGATAGGTTGAATAATTCAGAAAGAATTATTAATGATAGTTCTGGTCAATACTTTTCTTTTAAAAAATCAGAAGCAAGCAGACAGTCCTACCCTTCTTCTCACATGGGTGCCATTGCTTTATTAAAGCAAATGCATTATGATGCCAAATGGTATGCCGATGGTCATGCAAAAAATAAGGACTTATCATTAGAAGCTTTAAATACCAATAAATCGTTACCTTCTTTTATTGAAAGTGGTGATAAAAGAAAAAACATCAATGCAGATGATATCAGTGATTTATTCGATTTGAACTATACTATTATAGGTGCTGGTGACGAATACGAAGCAATTGAAAGCATAAAAGCTACTCAATCTAAATATATTATTCCAATTAATTTTCCGGAGGCTTATGATGTTAGCGATCCCTATGCTATTAAATATTTGACCATTGCAGAAATGCGCGATTGGAATCAAGCTCCTACAAACCTCAGGGTCTTATCAAAAAACAATATTGAATTTGCATTGACCACTTTTAAACTTAAAAAAATTTCTGAGTTTGATAAAAACCTAAAAAAAGCTATTAAATACGGCTTTGACAAAACCAAAGCATTAGAAGCTTTAACGGTTATTCCTGCGGCGATGCTAGGACAGAGTGATAAGGTAGGAACCTTAAAAAAGGGTCGATATGCAAATTTTTTAATCATGTCTGGAGAGTTGTTTGATGAAGAAACAATTCTTTATGAAAATTGGGTACAAGGGACCAAAAACAGTATCAATTCATTAAATAAAAAAGATATTAGAGGAACTTATACCCTGACTACAGATGAAAAAAAATTCGATATTTCTATAGCTGGGAATATTAATAAATTAAAGGCTACAGTTAAAGTTGACACCTTAATATATGACTCAAAATTATCGTATGAAGATGATTGGGTTACAATTTCGATTACTGATAAAGAAACAAAGGATGTTTTTAATTCCACAGCTTTAATAGAAAAAAATCATTCTAATTTCTCAGGTATATTAATTTTACCGGATGGTACACAAACCAACTTCACCGCATTAAAAAAAGAAGAGAAAAAAGAAGAGAAAAAAGGGAAGCAAAAAGAAGAGAAAAATAGTGACGTTGAAATAGTACCTCTAACCTATCCAAATGTTGGCTATGGTTATTTAGAAAGACCCCAAAAACAAACTATTTTATTTAAAAACGCAACTGTTTGGACCAACGAAGAAGTTGGAATATTAACTAAAACTGATGTATTGGTAAAAAATGGGAAAATTGAAAAGATTGGAAAAAACTTAGCTTCAGGAAATTTATTGACCATAGATGCCACAGGGAAGCATTTAACTAGTGGAATTATTGATGAACACTCACACATTGCTGCAACAAGTATTAATGAAGGTGGGCAAAATTCTTCTGCTGAAGTTACTATAGAAGATGTGTTAGATCCTGAAGATATTAATATCTATAGAAATTTAGCGGGTGGGGTTACCGCTATTCAAATTTTACATGGCTCTGCCAATCCTATTGGAGGTCGTTCTGCCATTATTAAACCTCGTTGGGGAGCAGATGCAAAAGGTCTGTTATATAAAGATGCTCCAAAATTTATAAAATTTGCTTTAGGGGAAAACGTAAAACAATCCAATTGGCAAAGTTATAGTCGTTTTCCACAAACGAGAATGGGTGTAGAACAATTGTATGTTAATTACTTTACCAGAGCAAAAGAATACGAAGTAAAAAAATTAAGTGGAAAGCCCTATCGTTACGACCTCGAAATGGAGGTTTTAGTCGAAATATTAAATAAAGAACGTTTTATTTCTTGTCACTCATATGTACAAAGTGAAATTAATATGTTAATGAAGGTCGCAGAGCGTTTTAATTTTAGAATTAACACATTTACGCACATACTAGAAGGCTATAAAGTTGCAGACAAAATGAGAGAACACGGTGTCGGAGGTTCAACATTTAGCGATTGGTGGGCATATAAATACGAAGTAAAAGATGCGATTCCTTACAACGCATCCATTATGGCAGCTGCAGGGGTCACCGTGGCTATTAACAGTGATGACGCAGAAATGTCAAGAAGGTTAAATCAAGAAGCGGCTAAGTCAATAAAATATGGAGGAATATCTGAGGAAGAAGCATGGAAAATGGTAACCCTCAATCCTGCTAAATTGTTACATTTAGATGATAAAGTGGGTAGTATAAAAGTTGGAAAAGATGCAGATTTAGTTTTATGGAGTGATCACCCATTGTCGGTGTATGCCATCGCTGAAAAAACATTAATTGAAGGAGCTGTTTATTTTGATATTGAAAAAGATAAATTACAACGTGCCGCGATTAAAGAAGAGAAAAACAAGCTTGTAAAGTTAATGAGGGATGATAAAGACAAAGGTGTAAAAAAGAAAATACCTGTAAAAAAACAGAAAAAACAGTTTACTTGTGAAAGCTTATAACCTAATCAAAGAAATTATGAAAACATTAAAAAATATACGAACGATACTAATTATGAGCTTTGGTTTTATTGTTTATTCACAACAAACACCTGCTCCTTTACAAAAAGAAGTGTTAACTATATCTGGAGCAACTGCCCATATTGGAAATGGTGAAATTATTCAAAACAGTATCATCACTTTTGAAAATGGAAAGATAGTAGCAGTAGCAGATGCAACTACTTCTAAAATACCCTTAAGAGGAACTATTATTGATGCTAGCGAAAAACATGTTTATCCCGGTTTTATAGCTCCAAATACTACCTTAGGCCTCGTAGAAATAGATGCCGTTAGGCCCTCAAGAGATCTAGATGAATTAGGCCAATTTATTCCAAATATAAGATCATTAATAGCATACAATGCAGAAAGTAGGGTTGTTGAATCGTTAAGGCCTAACGGGGTTTTAATTGCGCAAACTACGCCCAGAGGAGGAATAATTTCTGGAACCTCATCTATTGTACAACTTGATGCTTGGAATTGGGAAGATGCTGCAATTAAGGTGGACGATGGAATACACTTGAACTGGCCAGAAAGTTATGTGCAAGGAAGATGGTGGTTAGGAGAGTCTAGTGCTGAAAAACCAAATAAAAAATATCAAGAAGAACTAGAAAGTATTACAAGTTTTATTGTAAACAGTAAAACCTACGGAAAATCAACTCCTGAAACAATTAATGAATCCTATAAAGCGATGCAAGGACTTTTTAGAGGTGAGCAAAAAATGTTTATTCATGCTAACGGTGAAAAAGAAATGATTGACGCTGTTTCCATACTTAAAAATAATGGAATAGATAATTTAGTTTTAGTTGGTGCTTATGAAGCTTATAAAATTACAGATTATCTAAAACAGCATCATGTTCCTGTTTTAATTCAACGAGTGCATACCACACCAGAAGGTGATGATGATGATTATGACCTACCTTATAAATTAGCAAAACTATTAGTGGAAGAAGGAGTATTAGTAGCTTTACAATCTAGTGGACAAATGTCTAGGATGAATACAAGAAACTTACCTTTTTATGCTGGTCAAGTTGTTGGTCAAGGAATGGATAAAGAAAAAGCATTGCAATTAATTACTGAAAATCCAGCAAAAATCTTAGGAATTGACAATTCTTATGGAACCTTAGAAGTAGGGAAAAGTGCTACGCTCTTTATAAGTGAAGGAGATGCATTGGATATGATGTCCAATCAATTAATTAAAGCTTTTATTGATGGAAGAGAAATTTCTCTTGAAACACACCAAACAGAACTTTGGAAACGCTACACCAATAAGTACAGTAATAAATAACTGGTTGTTTAGCAAAAACTTATATTTGTCCTATGCTAAAAAATATTTCAAGCACTCAAAATTCGCTAATAAAAAAAATCATTTTATTGCAGGAAAAATCTAAGGAACGTAAAAAAACAGGTGCCTTTGTTATTGAAGGAAAACGAGAAATTGAATTAGCATTAAAGGGAGGTTATCTAATAGAAACTATTCTTTTCAATTCAGTTATTATATCAAAAGAAGAAGTCTTAAATCATTTTGGAGAACCGACCATTAATTTAATAGAAATTAGTGCTGAGGTTTATAAAAAAATTGCCTACCGAAGTTCTACAGAGGGTATTATAGCTATATCAAAAACTAAAGATTTGAGCCTGATTAATTTAAATCTACGAAAAAAAGATTTAATTGTGCTCGTTGCAGAAGCTCCTGAAAAACCAGGTAATATAGGAGCCTTTTTAAGGACGGCTGACGCTGCAAATGTTGATGCTGTAATTATTGCAAATCCTAAAACAGACTTATACAATCCAAACATTATTAGATCTAGCGTTGGATGTCTTTTTACTAATACGCTTGCTACTGGAAGCACTCCAGAAATTATCACTTTTTTAAAAGAAAAAAAAATAAATATATTTAGTGCCATTCTCCAAGAATCAGAGTCTTATTACACTCAAGATTTCACAAGAAATACTGCGATTATAGTAGGTACTGAATCTACTGGTTTATCGCAAGAATGGAGAACAACTAGTTATAAAAATATCCATATTCCTATGCAAGGGGAAATCGATTCGATGAACGTCTCTGTAGCAGCAGGGATACTTTTATTTGAAGTTAAAAGACAACGACATTTCAAATGATATTTATTAAAAATTCAATTCCTATCTAAAAAAATAGATTATACAAATGACATCCGACACGCTCTTTTATATTCTCATTTCCATATTAATAATCAGCTTTATTGTTGATAAAGTTTTAGATGCTTTAAATGCAAAACATTATAAGGACCCCATACCTCCTGAGCTCAGTGATGTATACGAAGAAAAAGACTATCTAAAATCACAAAATTATAAAAAAGCAAATGATCGTTTTAGCTCCATTGCTTCATCAATTTCGTTAGTTGTAACATTGTTTTTTTTCTATTTAGATGGTTTTGCTTTTGTAGATGAATGGGCTCGAACATTTTCAGACAACACTATTATAATTGCGCTCATCTTTTTTGGAAGTATCATGTTTGCTAGTGATTTATTAAGTACTCCTTTTAGCTATTACCATACCTTTATCATTGAAGAAAAATTTGGATTTAATAAAACTACATTAAAAACATTTCTGGTGGATAAAATTAAAGGATGGTTAATGTCAGCTATTTTAGGAGGTCTATTACTTTCGATAATTATTTGGTTTTATGAATCTGTAGGTAGTAATTTTTGGTTGTATGCTTGGGGTATAATAGCTGTATTTGTTTTTTTTATAAATATGTTTTACGCACGTTTAATTGTCCCTCTTTTTAATAAGCAAACACCACTTTGTGATGGTTCATTAAAAACTAAAATTCAAGATTATGCACAAAAAGTAGGATTTAAACTAGATAAAATAGTTGTAATTGATGGTTCTAAAAGAAGTACAAAAGCCAATGCTTATTTTTCAGGTTTTGGAAGTGAAAAGAGAGTTACGCTATTTGATACCTTAATTAAAGATTTAGAAGAAGAAGAAATTGTTGCAGTTTTGGCACACGAAGTAGGCCATTATAAAAGGAAACACATACTATTTAATTTAATAATTAATATTTTAGTAATGGGGTTTACTTTCTGGTTATTATCGTTATTCATAGGAAATCCAATATTATCAGAAGCCTTAAATGTAGCTTTACCTTCCTTCCATATTGGTTTAATAGCTTTTGGAATACTCTACAGTCCCATTTCAGAGCTTACAGGATTGTTAATGAACTTTATTTCGAGGATATTTGAATACCAAGCCGATAATTATGCAAAAGAAACCTTCGATGCTTCACCATTAATTTCGGGTCTAAAAAAACTAAACAAAAATAGTTTAAGTAATCTAACTCCCCATCCAGCTTATGTTTTTGTTTATTATTCACATCCAACATTACTTCAGCGATATCATAATATGAAAAAATAAATACGCTATTTTAATTTAACGTTATGAACTTTAAAAAAAAACTTAAAATCTAGTATAAATAAGATTTTATTTTATTGTTTATTTCAATCATTTGTGTATTTTTAATTTATGACAGATAAGGCACTGGATCTAGAAAATAAGGAAATTGCTAAGCAGTATAAAAAATTGCTTAAAATTAGTTATCGAACACTTTCGAAAGAAGATAAAAAACTAATCCGAAGTGCTTTCGACATTGCAGTTGATGCCCATAAAGAGCAAAGAAGAAAGTCAGGTGAAGCTTACATTTTTCACCCTATTGCTGTAGCAAAAATTGTAGCTTCTGAAATTGGTCTGGATTCCACTTCCATCGCAGCAGCATTATTACACGATGTTGTTGAAGACACTAATTATACTTTAGCTGACGTGGAACAAATGTTTGGGGAGACGGTTGCAAGAATCGTTGATGGTTTGACCAAAATTTCTCATTTATCTACAGATAAAGATATTTCTCTTCAAGCTGAAAATTTTAGAAAAATGCTTTTAACCCTTAATGAAGACATTAGAGTTATCATCATTAAGATTGCAGACCGATTGCACAATATGCAAACTATGGGGGCTATGCCTCCAGACAAACAAGTAAAAATAGCTTCAGAGACATTGTACATATATGCGCCATTGGCTCATCGAATTGGAATGTACAATATTAAAACAGAATTGGAAGATTTAGGATTAAAATACACAGAACCTGAAGTTTACAATGACATATTTAGTAAAATAAAAGAGAGTAAACAACAGCAAGACAAGTACATTAAAACTTTTACTAGTATTGTTAAAGATACATTAGATAAGGAAAAATTAAAGTACGAAATTAAAGGAAGACCAAAGTCAATTTTTTCAATAAGAAGAAAAATGATGGTTCAAAATGTTTCTTTTGATGAAGTTTATGACAAGTTTGCTGTGCGAATAGTTTATAATTCTAGTGAAGAAAACGAAAAGTTCATCGCTTGGAAAATATATTCTATAGTAACTGATAATTTTCGCCCCAACCCCACCAGATTACGTGATTGGATCTCGTCTCCAAAATCGACAGGTTATGAAGCACTGCATATAACAGTTATGGGACCAAAAGGACGTTGGGTTGAAGTTCAAATTAGATCGGAACGAATGAATGAAATTGCCGAAAAAGGTTTTGCGGCTCATTACAAATACAAAAACAAAGAAAAAGGAGATATTGAATTAGACAATTGGCTCAATAAACTTCAAGAAACTTTGGGTAGTTCAGAAATTAGTGCCGTCGATTTTGTTGAAGAGTTTAAACTCAATCTTTATGCTAAAGAAATATTTGTATTCTCTCCTATGGGCGATTTATATTCTTTATCAAAAGGTTCTACTGCCCTCGATTTTGCTTTTCATGTTCATACGGAAATTGGACTTCATACTAGAGGAACAAGGGTGAATGGCAAATTGGTTCCACTTAGTAAAAAATTAAAAAGCGGAGATCAAGTTGAGATCATCACTTCAGATAAAGCTAAACCAAATTCAAATTGGTTAGATTATGCGGTAACGGGACGAGCCTTATCAAAAATAAAATCTTCATTAAAAGAAGAAGAAAAATTAATAGCTAAAGAGGGAAAAGTAATTTTAGGTAGAAAATTAAAATCTCTTAAAATCCCTTTTGATGAAAATACGGTTAACCAACTTGTGTCCTATTTTAAAATCAATACAAGTCTGGATTTATTTTATCGTGTTGGGGTCGGAATTATAGATAATAAAAAGCTAAAAGAATTTGTTGCAACTAGAAACAATGCTTTTGTCAGTTTCTTTAAAAATAGATTAAGAAAAAATACGAAACCGGAGGAAATCGACAAAGATGAAATTACTGCAAAATATGATTTGTTGGTGTTTGGAAAAGATGAAGAAAAATTAGATTACAAATTATCTGCCTGCTGCAATCCAATACCTGGTGATAACGTATTTGGTTTCATAACGGTATCTGACGGAATTAAAGTTCACAAAAAAAATTGTCCCAATGCCTTACAACTTCAAAGTAACTTTAGTTATAGAATCATAAATGCTAAGTGGAAAGATTCGACACAAAGTGACTTCAAAGCAGAAATTGTTATCTCTGGAATAGATACTATCGGATTAGTTAACGAGGTCACAAAAATAATTTCTAACAATCACAATATTAATATGATTAATCTTCATTTTGAAAGTGACGATGGCGTTTTTAACGGAAATATTGCAGTGGTGGTAAAAAATATTACCATTCTTGATAACCTTGTGAAAAACATTAAAAAAATTAATGGTATCGATAAAGTTAGCAGACTATAATTAAGTATTTTTGTGATATCATGAGCACAAAAGTAAATCCAAATAATCAAGTAATTGTAAAGAATGTTTTTACGGCTTTTTTAGGTGAAAAAGGTCATAGAAAAACACCGGAGAGATATGCAATACTTCAAGAGGTCTACGATCTAGAAGAACATTTTGATATTGAGTCATTGTACATCAATATGAAGAACAAAAACTATCGAGTAAGTAGAGCCACGCTTTATAACACCATAGAATTACTTTTAGAGTGTGGTTTGGTACGAAAACATCAATTTGGACAAAGTCAAGCACATTACGAAAAATGTTATTTTGATAAACAACACGATCATCTCATTTTATCCAATGGAGAAGTAATAGAGTTTTGTGATCCTAGGATCCAATCTATAAAAAAAACCATTGAAGAAGTTTTTAATGTAGATATCATTAATCATTCACTTTATTTTTACGGAAATAAAAAAAATCCTGAAACCAAACAGGACAAATCATAACTTATGGCAGTAGATTTATTATTAGGATTACAATGGGGAGACGAAGGAAAAGGAAAAATTGTAGATGTTCTTACAAAAAATTATAACATAATAGCTCGTTTTCAAGGTGGTCCAAATGCAGGACATACCCTAGAATTTGACGGTATAAAGCATGTATTAAGAACAATCCCATCTGGTATTTTTCATGAAAAATCCATCAATGTGATTGGTAATGGTGTGGTAATAGATCCTGTTGTTTTTGTAAAAGAATTAGAAGGTCTTGATAAATATGATATTGACTACGTATCTAAATTAATTATTTCAAGAAAAGCACATTTAATTTTACCTACTCACCGACTACTAGATGCTGCATCTGAGGCTTCTAAAGGGAAGGCGAAAATTGGCTCTACCCTAAAAGGAATTGGTCCTACATACATGGATAAAACAGGTAGAAATGGTATTCGTGTTGGAGATTTAGAACTTGAAACTTTTAAACAAAAGTATAAATCTCTTGCAAAAAAACACGTTGCAATGATAGACTTCTACAATGTAGATATTCAATATGACTTGGACGAAATGGAAGTAGAATTTTTTGAATCCTTAGAAAAACTAAAAAAGTTAACTTTTATTGATAGTGAGGAGTATTTAAATCAAGCTATCAAATCTGAAAAGACTATCCTAGCAGAAGGAGCTCAAGGTTCTCTTTTAGATATTGATTTTGGAACTTATCCTTTCGTAACTTCTTCTAATACCACTGCTGCAGGAGCATGTACTGGTCTTGGAGTTGCACCTGGAAAAATAAAGGAAGTGTATGGAATATTTAAAGCCTATACAACACGTGTAGGTTCGGGACCATTTCCAACGGAATTATTTGACGACGTTGGAGCTAAAATGGCTAAAGTGGGTCATGAGTTTGGTGCAGTTACCGGTAGAGCTAGACGTTGTGGCTGGTTAGACTTAGTTGCTTTAAAATATACCTGTGAAGTGAATGGAGTTACTCAATTGATGATGATGAAAAGTGATGTATTAAGTGGTTTTGATCATCTTAAAGTTTGTACCTCTTATAACTATAAAGGTGAAGTCATAAAACATCTCCCTTACAATATCGAATCGGAAAACGTAACGCCCATATATACCAACTTAAAATGTTGGAAAGAAGATTTGACTAAAATGACAGCGGCTAGTCAGTTACCGAAGGAGTTAAACGATTATATCGATTTTCTTGAAAAAGAATTAGAATTACCCATTAAAATAGTTTCTGTAGGTCCAGATAGGAAACAGACAATCCCAAGGTAATACCAATTCTTTAGTATCTTTGTAAACCTATACACAAAGAATTTTATTTGAAACTTAATAATTACATTTTAATATTGTTTTTTATTTGGTGCGGTTATACTTTAACCGCTCAAGAGGAGCCTATTAATCCCAGTGAAAAAACTCAAGTAACCATTAAATCAGGTTATTGGGAAAAGAAACCTGATGTGCCAGATGCCGTTATCTATACCAGAGATAACTCTGGACAAGTTTATATTATCCATGAGGGAGTTGAAATGTGGTGTGACCAAGCTTATGTTTATACTAAAGATAATTTTGTAAAGGCATATGGGGCTGTAAAAATCATACAGGGAGATACTGTTTCCATGAAAAGTAATTATAGCGAGTACAATGGTAATACTCAATTTGCTTTTGCCAGTGGCAAGGTTTCCTTCAAAGATCAAAAAACATCTTTAAAAACAGATACCTTATACTTTGACCGGATCAAACAGCAAGCCTACTACAATAGTGGCGGAACTGTAAAGGATTCTTCAAGTACACTAACTAGCATCGTTGGAAGGTATTTTGCCAAATCTAAAAAGTATCAATTCCTATCGAATGTAGAGATAAAAAATCCAAAGTATACTATAAACTCAGAACAATTAGATTTCTTTTCTGAAACAGGTATGGCCTACCTATACGGTAAATCTACTATTATAGGTAAAACGAGTACTGTATATTGCGAAAGAGGTTACTACAACACCAGAAAAGATATTGGATACTTTGTCAAAAACTCAAGAGTTGATTATGAAAATAGGATCATGTATGGTGACAGTATTTATTTTAATAGAAATAAAAACTTTGCCTCTGCGACAAATAATATACGAATTATTGATACCCTAAATAATAGTTATGTGAGAGGACATTATGCAGAAGTATTTAGGGACAAAGATTCTGTTTTTATAACGAAAAGAGCGGTTGCAATCACAGTTCGAGAAAATGACTCCATATATATCCATGCAGATACCTTAAAAATTACTGGAAAACCTGATCGTCGAATTTTAAGAGGATTTTACAAAGCACGGTTTTTTAAAAGAGGAATACCAGGTGAAGAACCCACCAGCGGTAAATGTGATTCTATATACGTAAATGAACGAACCGGAATTACTAAACTATTACGCAATCCGATATTATGGTCTGGAGAAAATCAAATGACAGGTGATACCATTCATTTATTAAGGAATATCAATACAGATAAATTAGATACTTTAAAGGTCTATAATAACTCGTTTGTTATCCAAAAAGATAGTGCTGGGTATAATCAAGTAAAAGGAGAACGATTGATTGGATTATTTACAAATAACGAATTAGACACCATAAATATCAAAAAAAATACGCAAGTAATTTTCTTTTCAAGAAACGAAAATGAAGAATTAGTAGGAATAAATAACACAACGAGTAGTTCTATTCAAATGTATCTTGAAAATCAAGAAATAAGAGGAATTCGGTTTATCAAAAAAGTTAATGGGAAATTATATCCACCTTCACAATTTCCAGAAAATGCAAGAATTCTACCAGGCTTTAAATGGTTTGGGGATGAACGTCTCTTAAAAGTGAGCGATTTATTTAAAGGGAAACCGGCCCCAATTCTTCCTAAAATTAAAGGCATACATTTACCAAAAAAAGAGGAAGATTTTTTTAATAATGAAGCTGAAAAATATAACTAAACGTCTAACTATTACATAGTGAGAAATCAATGGAAAAAGATTTTTTTAAATATCAAGCTCAAACCACTCCACATCCTCTTGCCCTCGAGGTGTTAAAAGCTAAAGGGTCTTACATTTACGACCAAAATCAAAAAAAATATTTAGATTTTATAGCTGGTGTTTCTGCTTGCAGTTTAGGCCATTGTCATCCTAAGGTTGTAAAAGCTGTGAAAAATCAGTTAGACAAGTATCTTCATGTGATGGTCTATGGAGAATTTGTTCAAGAACCAGCAGTTCATTTAACAAAACTACTCCACGAACATCTACCAGATAACTTAACGACTACATATTTAACCAATAGCGGTACTGAGGCTATTGAAGGGGCTATTAAACTTGCTAGAAGAGCCACTGAAAGAAAAGAAATTATTTATGCAAAAAAGGCATATCACGGAAGTACACTTGGAGCTTTAAGTATTTTGGGGGTTGAAAGTCAAAAACAAAAATTTGAACCACTGATTCCTGAGTGTCATGCAATCGAATTTAATGCTGAAAGTGAATTATCAAAAATAACCAATAAAACAGCTGGCGTGATATTGGAAACTATTCAAGGTGGCGCAGGTTTTATAGTTCCAAAAAGTAATTATTTAAAAAAAGTAAAGAAACGTTGTGAAGAGGTTGGTGCATTATTAATTTTAGATGAAATCCAACCTGGATTTGGTAGAACTGGAAAATTATTTGGTTTTGAACATTTTGAAATTTCACCAGATATTTTAGTAGTCGGAAAAGGAATGGGTGGAGGAATGCCAATTGGTGGTTTTATTGCTTCTAATGAATTGATGATATTATTGTCTAACCATCCTAAATTAGGACATATCACTACTTTTGGCGGAAACCCTGTAATAGCAGCTGCTGCCCTAGCTACACTGAAAGAATTAACCGAAACTTCATTAATTAAAGAAACTTTAATAAAAGAAAAACTTTTTAAAAAACTTTTAGTTCACCCATCCATAAAAGAAATTCGAGGGAAAGGTTTAATGCTTGCACTAATAGTGGAATCTCCAGAACTCGCTTCAAAATTAATATTAAAGTGTAAAGAAAAAGGAGTATTGCTTTTTTGGCTACTTTTTGAGAATAAAGCGATTCGTATAACTCCTCCCTTAACAATATCTAAACAAGAAATTAGAGAAGGTTGTGAAATTATCCTTGAAGTATTCGATTCAATTTAAACTAATTAACCACCCCCACTAACTCTTAAATTTAAGTTAAAAAATCCCTCCATCTGTTAATAAGTCCGTTAACAACAAAAACGGCACAACATTTGAATGTTACCTTACATTAGTATATTTAATTAAGATAAATTTTGATTTTCTTAAAAAATTATATTTGAGCGAGCAAAACAACATACCACTCACCCGTTTCGAATCCATGTTAAAAACAAATAACGTGTATTTCTTTGATTCTAGTGAGTTTGAAGACATTATTCATTATTATCTAAATAATGGAAAAATAGCACTTGCAAAAAAGGCTACAAAACTAGGATTAGAACAACATCCAACTTCTACCAACCTAAAGTTATTTCAAGTTGAAATGTTTATTTTTGAAAATGAATTAGAAATAGCAGAAGAGCTATTAGAGAACATCTATTTGCTTGAACAATTTAATGAAGAAGTTTTTATACAAAAGGCCAATATCCTTTCAAGAAGAGATAAGCATCTGGAAGCTATTAAAATGCTAGAAAAGGCTCATGATTTGTCTACAGAACCCTCTGATGTCTTATCTCTTATTGGGATGGAATATTTATTTTTAGAAGATTTTGAAAATGCAAAAAAATATTTTATTCAATGTCTTTTTGAAGATAGCGAAGACTTCTCTGCACTGTATAATATTATTTATTGTTTTGAGTATTTAAATCAAACCGAGGAGGCCATTGAATATTTAAATGGATTTTTAAATAAAAATCCTTACTGCGAAGTTGCATGGCATCAAGTTGGAAAACAATATTTCTTACTGAAAGAGTACAGAAAAGCGTTAGCGGCCTTTGATTTTGCAATTATTAGTGATGATCGATTTATAGGAGCCTACCTTGAAAAGGGAAAAGTTCTGGAAAAGTTAAATCGATATAATGAAGCTATAGAAAGTTATACGGTAACACTAGGATTAGATGATCCAACTTCCTTTGCTTTATTAAGAATAGGTAAATGTTATGAAAATTTAGGAAATAGTGAATTAGCACTTCAGTTTTTTAATAAATGTGTAGAAGAAGATGCTTTATTAGACAAAGGCTGGATTGCTATTACCGACTACTACATTAAAACTAAAAATTTTAAAAAAGCATTGTATTATATTAATAAAGCTATCAATATCGACAGTGAAAACGTACTGTACTGGAAACGATATGGAAAGATAAACTTTAGACTTAATCTTTATGAAGAGGCTGAGGTTGGTTACCGAAAAACATTAGAATTGGGAAATTATGAACTTAACTCTTGGTTGACACGTAACGATATTTTGTTAAAATTAGGAGAATTTGAAGCTGCAAAGAATAACTTATTTCAGGCAAAAGAATTTTATGAAGAAAGCGCAGAAATAGAATATAGATTAGCAGGTTTATTTTTTAAAAACTTAGAATTCAATAAGGGTGAATTTCATCTAAAAAATGCGCTAAAATTAGATTCTGAATTTTTAATTATCATAGAAGAACTTTTTCCAAAAGTATATAGCTTAAAGAAAGTTAAAGAAATAATTAAAGTACACAAAAAAGCTTCCCTTTAAAATGTGTATTTTTGATGTAATTAGTTTTTTTAATGCATCAAAAAAATAATGCCAAGACGCAATTTTATAGATTACCTAACTATAACAGCTAAAGGATTAGCTATGGGTGCTGCTGACGCCGTACCTGGTGTATCTGGTGGAACAATTGCATTTATTTCAGGGATTTACGAAGAACTAATTTTTACTATTAGCAATGTAAATCTTTCTCTTTTAAAAACCCTTAAAGAAAAGGGTTTGTCTTCTTTTTGGAAACAACTAAACGGGAATTTTATTATTGCTTTACTTTCTGGTATTTTAATAAGCTTTGTTAGTTTTATGAAACTCGCTAAGTATTTAATTGAAAATCATCCAATTTTTATTTGGTCCTTCTTTTTTGGACTAATTATCGCTAGTATTTTATATATCGGAAAACAAATTAAAACTTGGAATTTTAAAATTATTTTAGCTTTAATTCTTGGTG
>JAAEPP010000264.1 GCA_024232495.1 Flavobacteriaceae bacterium | reverse complement strand
TTGCTGTTACTCCTGTGGATTGCAACCGCCCACTTTCCGCCCCAAAACAACTACAATTCACTGTGGGCCCTTCCTCCATCCTTACTTTCTCTAATCGCGACTACACACAACCACCCCCAACATTGGCTTAAAAAATATATCATGTTTCAAATATTAATGCTTCTATTGTTGAGTATTCACTGGATTACTGGAGTTCAATCTTATCCGGTAGCATTGTTACCCCTACTAATAGCCTTAAGTATTCGTTATATTTTTATATTTAAATTTTTAAATAATAAGTAATTTTATAAAATCCTTCAATCAATTATTTGGATTCTAAGAAACTTTCTTTAACCCTTGAATTTTTTCCAAGTTAATTCAATTCCTTCTTTAACAGCGAACTCAGGATTATAATTAAGCAACCGTTTTGCCTTAGTAATATCTGCCAACGAGTCTTTAACATCGCCTTTTCTTGAAGGTCCATAGTTTGCAGACAAATTAATACCAGCGATTGATTTTAAATGACTCCAAAGTGTATTTAAACTGATTCGATTTCCGCATGCTACATTATAAACTTCATTAATTGCATCTTTAGGAGCAAAGAAAGACCGAATATTTGCCTGTACCGCGTTTTCCACAAAGGTAAAATCTCGAGTTTGTTCACCATCTCCGTGAATTATTGGAGAAACATTCTGCTTTAAAGACTCCATAAAAAGTGGAATAACCGCAGCATAAGCACCATTAGGACTTTGTTTAGGACCAAAAACATTAAAGTATCGCAAACCAATGATTGGAGTTCCATAGGTTTTATAGAATACTTGAGCGTATAATTCGTTCACTAATTTACTTACAGCGTAGGGCGAAAGAGGATTTCCAATAGTTCCTTCAACTTTAGGTAACGCTTTATGATCTCCATAAGTAGAACTCGAAGCAGCATAGACCATTCTTTTTACAGACTCACTCTCATTTTGAGCAACTAACATATTCAAAAAACCAGATACATTGACCTCATTAGATAAAATTGGATTGTCTATGGAGCGAGGTACTGAACCGAGTGCAGCCTGATGAGAAACATAATCGATCTCTAGCATCGCTTTTTTACAAGTGGCTAAATCTCTTATGTCCCCTTCCAAAAACTCAAAGGCAGCATGATTTTCAAATTCTTTTATATTTTGATAATAACCATTAGCTAAATTATCTAAAACTCGAACTTTTTTTGCTTTGTATTTTAATAAATACTCTACAATATTAGAGCCTATAAATCCTGCACCTCCTGTAACTAAAAAGGAATATTTAGAGAGATCTTCTGTATGATATGCATTTCGAAACATCACAATCTACTATCGGTATTACTTTTTGGATACAACGACTTTACGTCAAAAATAACTCCTGTTGCTGAAATTAACTTTTCTAGATTCAATGATAAAAACTCATTATGAGAAACTGCTAGGACTATAGCGTCATAATTTGCTTTTAATAAAGAGGCATTGGTTATTAAGTCCAAATCATACTCTTGTTTAACTTCATCTTTATTAGCCCAAGGATCATAAACATCTATGTTAACTTTATAGGTTTCAAATTCTCTAATTATATCAATTGCTCTTGAATTTCTGATATCTGGGCAATTTTCTTTAAAAGTAATACCCAATACCAAAGCATTAGATCCCTTAATTGAAACCCCTTTATCTATCATTAATTTAACGGTTTCTTTGGCTACATAACTTCCCATACTGTCGTTCATTTTTCGACCAGCTAAGATAATTTCAGGAATATATCCAACATCTTTTGCTTTTTGCGCTAAATAATAAGGATCAACCCCTATACAATGACCTCCAACCAAGCCAGGACTAAACTTCAAAAAATTCCATTTTGTGGCAGCAGCTGTTAAAACCTCTTGTGTATCTATATCTAATAATCTAAAAATTTTAGAAAGTTCGTTAACAAAGGCTATATTGATGTCTCGCTGCGAATTTTCAATTACCTTGGCAGCCTCAGCAACTTTAATAGAAGGTGCTAAATGAGTTCCTGCTATAATAATTGAGGCATAAAGTTTATCAATAAATTTTGCTGCCTCTGGAGTAGAACCCGAGGTAACTTTGAGTATTTTGGTTACAGTGTGTTTTTTATCACCGGGATTAATTCGTTCCGGAGAATATCCTACAAAGAAGTCTTTGTTAAAAACAAGACTCGAAAACTGTTCTAAAATTGGAACACAAACTTCTTCTGTCATACCAGGATAAACAGTAGATTCTATAATTACAACATCGTTCTTTTTTAAAACACTTCCAACAGTTTCACATGCTTTTTGAAGAGGGATAAGTAAAGGCTGATGTTTCTCATTAATTGGAGTTGGAACCGTAATAATGTATACATCGGCTTTATTTATATCAGAAACTTCTCTCGTAACGATCAAACCGTGATCAGAGGGGTCGTCTAAGGCATTAGTTAATTCTTTAGTTGAAACTTCTAACGTCGTATCGTTTCCTGATTGTAATTGCGCTACCCTTTTTGTATTGATATCAAAACCAATTACTTGATATTTAGAGGCAAAGGCAACTGCCAAAGGCAACCCTACATAGCCTAAACCGATAATAGCAATAGTTGATTTTTTTTTCAAAACTGAAAATTTAATACACAAATATAAAATTCCTTAATGGAGAAACGCTTATTTTTCAATTTTATTCCACTAAAAGTTTCGTCCAAAATTATTCAATATTGATATCTAAATAACAATCTTTAAAAAAATTTCTTTTTTTTGCTCTTTTTAATCTTAATTTGTAAAAAAAAATAGTGAATTACCTATCTGTTGAAAACATATCAAAGTCCTTTGGAGAACGTTCCTTATTTAATAATCTTTCTTTTGGAATTAATGAAGGCCAAAAGATTGGGTTTGTAGCGAAAAACGGAACAGGGAAAACATCTATTTTAAATATTCTTTCAGGTGACGAGCCCTCAGATTCGGGTCAAGTAATTTCTAGAAAAAACTTGAAAATATCATTTTTACCTCAAGAGCCAAAGCTAGATCCAAATGCAACTATTGAAGAAATTATCCAAACCTCAGACAATCATATTATAAAAATTATTACGACCTATGAAGAAGCGTTAAAAAATCCAGAGGACAGTACAGGCTATCAGAAAGCATTTGATTTAATGGAGGCTAACCAGGCTTGGGATTTTGAGACCGTTTATAAACAAATTTTATCCAAATTAAAACTGAATGATTTAAATCAGAGAGTGAGCACAATGAGTGGTGGACAAAAAAAACGTTTGGCACTAGCCAATGCGTTACTCGGTCAACCTCAACTTTTAATTTTAGATGAACCCACCAATCATTTGGATTTAGAAATGATTGAATGGTTAGAGGATTTTTTTGCAAAGAGTAATATTACACTTTTTATGGTTACGCACGATCGCTTTTTCTTGGAGCGTGTTTGCAACGAAATTATCGAATTAGAAGACGGAAAATTGTTTAGTTATAAGGGAAATTACTCTTATTATCTTGAAAAAAGAAAAGCGCGAATCGAAAATTTTACTTCTGAAACAAAAAAAGCTAAACAACTATTTAAACAAGAACTTGAATGGATGCGAAGACAGCCCAAAGCACGCACTACCAAAAGTAAATCCAGAATTGATGATTTTCAGGACATAAAAAGTAGGGCTCATCAAAGAAGAAATGATCATGAAGTACAATTAGAGCTCAATATGGAAAGGTTAGGAACCAAGGTAGTAGAATTACACGCTATATCTAAGTCCTTTGATGATAAAAAAATACTGGATCAATTCGAATATAATTTCTTAAAAGGAGAGCGAATTGGAATCATTGGTAAAAACGGGACTGGAAAATCGACTTTTTTAAATATGATTACT
This sequence comes from Flavobacteriaceae bacterium, assembly GCA_024232495.1. Lineage (GTDB taxonomy): Bacteria > Bacteroidota > Bacteroidia > Flavobacteriales > Flavobacteriaceae > Marifrigoribacter. Next base: position 2,134 of record JAAEPP010000264.1, on the reverse strand, counting down.
GGAAATATTGCTCCAGATAAAGGTAAAGTAGTCATTGGAGACACCGTAAAATTTGGTTATTATACCCAAAAAGGAATCCATATAAAAGAGGGTCAAAAAGTAATTGATGTAGTTCGAGAATTTGGAGATTTTATACCACTAAAAAAAGGTCGACAAATTTCTGCACAACAACTATTAGAGCGATTTTTATTCGACAGAAAAAAACAATATGATTTTGTTGATAAGCTGAGTGGAGGTGAGCGAAAAAGACTTTATTTATGTACTGTTTTGATTAAAAATCCAAATTTTTTAATATTGGATGAGCCCACAAATGATTTAGATATTGTTACTTTAAATGTCCTCGAAAATTTTTTACTTGATTTTCCTGGTTGTTTAATCGTTGTCTCACACGATCGTTATTTTATGGATAAAATTGTAGATCATTTATTTGTTTTTAGAGGAGATAGTTTGGTGGAAAATTTTCCAGGAAATTACTCAGATTTTAGGATTTATGAAGATAGTAAACCTCCGCAGAACAAAAAAGTAAGTTCGGAGCGTAACTCCAATAAAAGCAACTGGAAAAAACAAGGTGACAAAGCCAAATTAAGCTATCAAGAGCAAAAAGAATATCAGCGTCTTGAGCGGGAAATAGCAAACTTGGAGCGAGAAAAAAAGGCTTTAGAAAATAAATTTACGACGGAAAACTGGGAAGCAGATGAGATACAAAAACAATCCATTCAACTTCAAAATATTATAGAGAGCTTAAATAACAAAACAGAACGATGGTTTGAATTATCATCTCTCCTAGAGATTTAAATTTTATTAAAAAATAAAATTTAATAGCCTCTTAAAATATAATATCTTGTAACCCTATCACTTTAAGCAATGAAGACTATAAAAACAGCATTAGTTACCGGAGGAGCGTCAGGTTTAGGCTACGAATTTGCTTTATTACTCGCAAAAAATAGCTTTCAATTAATTTTAATAGATATCGACTCGGATCAATTAGAAATAGTAAAAAATGAATTAGAACAGAATTTTCAAATTAAAGTGCATACCATCACTAAAGATTTAAGTCTACAAAATAGTGCTGCAGAATTATTTGAAGAAGTTAAAGAAACCCCAATAGATGTTTTAATTAACAATGCCGGTTTTGGACTATTTGGACCCTTTTACAGCACTAATTGGAACCGTGAGTCATCAATGATCAATTTACACGTTGTCACCACTACACAGTTAACTAAGCTATTATTAGACGGTATGATAAAAAGAGGAAGAGGAAAAATATTAAATATATCATCTCTAGCCGCTTTTCAACCCGGACCATTAATGGCTATTTATTATGCCTCCAAGGCCTATATTTTATCTTTCTCTGAGGCCATCGCCAACGAATTAAAAGGAACTGGCGTAACGGTTACCGTCTTGTGTCCAGGACAAACAAAAACTTCTTTTCAAGAAGTAGTGTCTGAGGGAAATAAAACTAATAAAATTAGTTTTAATATCGCAACTGCCAGCAAAGTTGCGGAGTATGGATATAAAGCAATGATGCGTGGAAAAACGATGGCGATTCCGGGTGTAACAAATAAGATTTTATCTTTTTTACCGAGAATATTGCCTAGAAAAATAGCCACAGCAATCGTCAGAAAAATACAAGAAAAAAATAGAGAACTATAACTCTTTGTTTTTGTTTTTTTCTGCAATCCATTTACTCATATATTTGGTTGCTTGCAGATTTTTATATTGAAGTATTTGTCCAATAAAATTACGTTTTCTGTATTTTTCTTTACTATTTAAGAGCTTATTTAAATGGATTTTAAATTCTTCTGAAAATTTATTTTTATTAAATCGTTTATTTATAATTGCGATTCCATTTTCTTGAAGTTTTAACCATTCTTTTTTGTGAGTATATAAATTTACAGAAGCCTGCACTAAGGCTTCAATATCATCAGAAACTATTCCTGAAAAAGGAAAATCTCCAGCAAGACCCTCTGCTCCAATTGTGGTTGTAATGGATGGGGTACCGTTTTTCATTGCGTCTATAAATTTACCCTTTAATCCAGCACCAAAACGCAAAGGTGCCAAGCAAATTTTAGCAGATTTCATAATTTCAGTGACCTCACAAGCCCAACCTTTAACTAAAAATTTATCATTCTCA
>JAAEPP010000263.1 GCA_024232495.1 Flavobacteriaceae bacterium | reverse complement strand
TAGCGTAGGCTGGTGCAGATTCGTTGCGAGAAAACGTGAACTCTCCCGAAGAATATGGGATTCGGTATTGCTTGCCGACCTTGAAGTTCTGCACCCATTTTACTGGGTCCGTAATCATCTTTGTAATCTCGTTATCCGTAGGCATGTTTTGGTTCCTACGTAGAGTAGTGATTACCATAGAGGCAACCTTACCGTGGAAGGAACGGTTTGATCCGCGACCGCCAACAGTTGTAGCACCAAGGACAGAGCGATCCATTCTACCGCCGGTTGAACCTGCACTCCAGTTAGCTACAGTAGACAAGTTACTGCCCACGGTGCTGAAATTGTCTCCATTGTCTGAGGTCATCAGTCGGATGTCAAACGCAGCAGCAAGGTTTGCTGCTGTAGCATCACTGCCACTCAATCTCGTGCCGTTACTGGCAACGTAGAGACCGAACCAGTCGTTTGTTTGGCTGTACGTGATGTCGTAAATCTTGCACTCATTCAAAGCACCATCCCTACCCCAACCGAAGTAGAGGTTTCCGCTGGCATCCAATCGGCAGTAGATATTGTCATCATTGCCGCCTGCACCTTCACCCACATTCCAGATATGCTGGTTGGAACTGTGTCGGTCGGTTTTGAAGACAACCGCAGTAGCCCAAGGGTGGCTGTTTCCAGCAACGGTAGTTTTACCGGCGGCTGGTGCGGAAACGGTAACAGACTGGCTACCCATCATGACTGGGTTGTAACTGCTGGAGCTACTAACCTGCTGGCAACGCTCGGATGAGCCACTGAAGTCCAGTGCCTTTGTCCAAGGCGTCAGGATGTTCACGGGTGCATCAGGCACGTCAACGAAGCTCAGGCCAGTCAGGTCCAGATCCATTGATCCGCCCTGCTTTGTTGCCAGAACAATAGGCAAAGCACCAGACTGCTCTGAGTAAGATTCGTAAGCACTGTATCGACTCATTTGAGTGTAGTCATGCTCATTGTTTAGCTTGCTCAGGTCAGTGTCAGCCATCACTACCAAGTCTGTGCCGTCCCACTGGATAGCATAGTGGTAGTAGGCGTTGGTTGTGGAACCAACCGAGTTCTCGCTGCGAGCAACGGTGTCGCTTCCGTCAGCCATTGTACTCTTGTGAGCATTACCGGACTGTCCCTCCCATCTCATGACTGCATCGAAGTCAATGTGAAGGTCAGGGGCATTAGACCAGTTAGCACTTGCCGAAGGAACTCCGACATATGCCTTCTCAAGTGATCCAGAGACATATGGAAGCACATTAGCCTCAACCCATGTCTTAGGAACAATAAGACGCTTGCCGGATGCAAGTGTGTCGTCAAGAGTCACAACGCCACCGGCAGCAAGTGTGCCATCACCATTAAGGCCACCGTGAGTCTGAGTGAGGCCGTCAGGTAGTGTCGCTGGAGGCGTCAGGTTGTTGACGATCAATGTCAACTGGCCTGTGCTGCTTCCATAGCTATTTGTCCTTATTACATCAACAACGTAGCTGTCACTTGGGTTGGCAACATTGTCGCCTGATACTTCAGGTGCGTTGCCGCCAATCATTCCAGCACCCAAGTCAACCAATCCAGCAGGAAGGTTGGCGAAAGTTGTTGTGTACCATGTATCCATTGGCTGGGTCTGGTGAACAACCGCCTCACCCTCGTTGACAGTCAGGTCGTATGCACTGTATGCAGAAGGTGCTAGGTCGGCATTGGTCAGGCTGGTAATCTCTGTCCAGTTGATCGCATTGCCGTCGAAGGTCATGCCCTGACCAACAGGTGAGATACCATGATCCATACTGTGAGCAGTGTTAGGCATGTACCAAGTAGTGTTGGTTGGATCATCTGGGTACACATGAGTGTGGCTGCCATTGTCCACGCCAGCTTCAGTAAGCTCGTAGTAATCAGCTTCTGCCTCTGTAGCAAACAGTGGGTAGCTGTAGTAACCATCTGGGCTTTCAACATACCGGAAGTACATGACAGGTGCCGCAGGCTCAAGCAAGTGAATTTTTGGCTGTGTGTGCAGACGCCCACGAGTGCCATAGATCTTCACTCCCAGCTTAAACTCTTGACCATCCTGCACTGCAAAAGATGAACGCTGGATCTGCTGCCATGCCGACTCGCTTACATCCCAGTAGCTGATCCCCATGTAGCCATTGGCGTCAAGACCAACCTTCATCTTAATCGGTGCGTCTGCGATGTAGTTGTCACGCTCTTCGCTTGTGC
>JAAEPP010000262.1 GCA_024232495.1 Flavobacteriaceae bacterium | reverse complement strand
GAAAAAAAACGAGGGTTTTATTGAAGTTTATGGTGCAAGAGTTCATAATTTAAAGAACATTGACATTAAAATCCCACGTGAAAAGTTAGTCGTTATTACAGGTCTTTCTGGTAGTGGTAAATCCTCCCTAGCTTTTGATACGATCTATGCTGAAGGTCAACGACGTTATATCGAAACTTTTTCAGCATATGCACGACAATTTTTAGGCGGCTTAGAGCGACCCGATGTAGATAAAATCGAAGGTCTTTCTCCTGTTATAGCCATCGAGCAAAAAACAACCAGTAAAAGTCCAAGATCTACTGTTGGTACTATTACAGAAATATACGACTTCTTGAGACTTCTGTACGCAAGAGCAAGTGATGCTTTTAGTTATAACACTGGAGAGAAAATGGTAAGTTATAGCGACGATAAAATTCAGGAATTAATTTTAAATGATTTTGAAAATAAAAAGATTTCAATTTTAGCTCCAGTTGTTAGATCAAGAAAAGGACACTACCGTGAATTATTTCAGCAAATTGCGAAACAAGGTTTTGTAAAAGTCCGCGTAGACGGAGAAATAAGAGATATTGTTAGCGGAATGAAACTAGATCGTTATAAAAATCATGATATCGAAATAGTAATTGATCGTCTGAAAATTTCAGCAGAATCGGCCTTAGACAAAAGACTTAGTGAATCTATCATAACTGCAATGTATCACGGAGATGACGTATTGTTAATTCTAGATAATGAAACGAATAAAACGCGATATTTCAGTCGGTCTTTAATGTGCCAAAGTAGCGGAATATCCTACCCAAATCCTGAACCAAATAATTTTTCATTCAATTCACCCAAAGGAATGTGTACAACATGTAAAGGGTTAGGAAAATTATATGAAGTGAATGTTAACAAAATTGTTCCTGACCAGTCTATCTCTATTGCACAAGGCGCACTTGCACCACAAGGATCTCAAAAACAAACTTGGATTTTTAAACAATTAGAACTTATTGCTCAACGCTATAACTTCAAGTTGTCGGATCCTTTTAAAAAAATCCCTAAAGAAGCTATTGATGTTATTTTATATGGCTCTAACGATAAATTTGAAGTAGCTTCTAAAACTCTAGGAATCACAAGAAGCTACAAAATAGAATTTGAGGGAATTGCTAATTTTATAAAAAATACTTTTGATGACAATGAATCTAAATCTCTAAAAAGATGGGCAAAAGATTTCATGGACCATACCGATTGTAATGTGTGTAAGGGTTCAAGACTTAGAAAAGAATCACTTTACTTTAAAGTAAATGATAAAAACATATCGGAGCTTGCGCAGATGGATATTTTAGAATTAGCCGATTGGTTCCATGTTTTGAAGTCTAACCTATCAATAAATCAAGTTAAAATTGGGGAAGAAATTATTAAAGAAATTAAAACTCGGTTACAATTTTTAATCGATGTTGGGCTTACCTATTTAACTCTAGACAGAAGTTCAAAATCGCTTTCTGGTGGGGAAGCGCAACGAATTCGTTTAGCAACTCAAATAGGATCTCAATTGGTCGGAGTTTTATATATACTAGATGAACCTAGTATTGGTCTTCATCAACGGGATAACGAAAAGTTAATTGATTCATTAATAAAACTAAAAAACATTGGAAACTCCGTTATTGTCGTAGAACATGATAAAGAAATGATTGAGGCTGCTGATTATGTAATCGATATTGGCCCTGCAGCTGGAAAGCATGGAGGCATAATTGATTCTAAAGGAACTCCAAAAGAAATATTAAATCATCAAACATTAACCTCTGATTATTTAAATGGCAGAAAAGAAATAGCTATTCCATCAAAAAGAAGAAAAGGAAATGGAAAGAAATTAAAGCTATCAGGAGCCACAGGGCACAATCTAAAAAATGTATCCATAGAAATACCCTTAGGTAAAATGGTTGGAATAACTGGGGTGTCTGGAAGCGGAAAATCAACATTAATTAATGAAACTCTCTATCCTATTTTAAATGCATATTTTTTTAATGGTGTTAAACGACCTAAGCCATATAAAAAAGTTGATGGATTAAAAAATATTGATAAAGTGATCGACATCAATCAGTCTCCAATAGG
>JAAEPP010000261.1 GCA_024232495.1 Flavobacteriaceae bacterium | reverse complement strand
ATCATCAAAGAAAATTCAAATTGCCGCAGAAGAAAAGTATGATAATACTGTAAACAGAGTTTTTATTCGAACTTTAGAGCAACTATCCTTTGGGCCAAAACGAAGAATTATTGTTGCAGCTCAAAAGCATAGAGATACAAGAAATGCCTTAGATGAAATTCTTATTCATGAGTGGCATGATGAACTAGATTATGTTGAGAATTTTACTATACGGGTGCGAAAACGGAAAGGTACAACTCTCTATAGTGCAGATCGGCAAACAGAGATACCTTTTGGAAATAGTGATGTGGAAGCTCTTTTTACTAAAGACGAGTACATAAAATATTTCTTAGAAAAAGAAAGCAAGGAAGAAAAAATATACGCCTCATTTGATTTTGGGAGGTGATGCAGAAAGTATGCTCACCTTTAAATATATCCATAGTTGATATAAAAGAAGGCCAATCTAAAGGCTTTTATATGATTGATAAGCTTTTTTGAAAAGCAACAGGTTTTACGGAAACACCTTCTAATTCGGTGCCTTAAACGGCAATTATTCCCCTCAATTCCGACGGTATTTGTTTTCCCAATTATATGCACATCATTAGAGAAAGCTTTTATAAAACTATTCCAATCGTCTGTATAAATCGTGTCAAATGATACCCCAAGGTCTTCGATCTTTTTACGTAATCTCTTCGCTGTTGTATAGTTTCTCTTACCCCAAACCCACGCTACAATTTCCCCCGTTTCTCTGTGATAAGCATAAACAAGCCATAGTTTTCTCTCCTTTTTACCCACATAAGTCCAGAATTCATCAACTTCTAAATTGTCATAATGGCTTTCTTTAGGGAGTATATTTTTCTTTGATTTTGTTAAAACTGAGAGGACCTTTCTTATACTAACTCCTTCTATTTCAGCTACATCACGAATACCAACACCACGAACTAACATGAATTCAATTCGGTGATTTATATCAGATCGGGCTCCTTTATAGTCTAAAGCATGGTCGCCTATAAACTGTCTCCCACAATCTTTACAGCAATAATTTTGCTTTCCACTACTTTTTATTCCATTCTTTTTAATCGATTGACCTACGCAATCTGGGCATACCAGTGTTATTTTTATTTCCATAATCTTGAAATATATTATATTAGGCTATTAATCAATATCTTATATCAGCATACTTTTTAAAACACCTCCAATTTCTTTTCGTTTGAATGAAATAAATAAAATCTTTAACCTCATCATCTGTCATGAATTCTGGAGATTTGTTATAATACTTGCTTAACTCTTCTACAGCATGTAAATACGCTTCTTGTGTTTTCTTTGCAAGACGTTTTAATGTCATTGCCTCAATCATTTGCTTTCTCAATGGTGTCATAATGACGTCCTCTCATTATAGGTGAATTAAATAAAACGCCTACAATTGTACACCAAAGAGAAAACTTAAACAGGAAAGGATTTATAAATTAAATGTCTGCAATAGCTTAGAAAGGAATGTTACCGCGATAGCGGTTTAGTTCAACGCCCTAGGCCTAGCCTGAGCCGTATATTAATTTTTATTCTTTTAATTATTTACAAAGTACTAACCAAACACCACAGATCTTTGCACACCACTGATAGGCTTCAAGCTGAGGCCATTGTTAGTACTTGAATTTAAAATACAAAACTACCAAAGTTATTGCAAATGTTTTACACAAAATGAGACATAAGCCAAGCAAACATAGCAAAACACCTACAGAAAAACCAAAAAGGAAAAGTATTTTTATTGAAAGCAGAGATAACCTCTGAAACAAAAACACCAACTGAGACACCAAATAAACAGAAGCTGAACAACTTTTAAGAATAATTTTTAGAGAGAAAGAGCTGATTGTTTGAAAAAAGAACCGTCAGAAGAGACACAAAGAGAGCAAACAAAACTAGACACAAGAGAATAAAAGTAAATAGGAAGAAGCTTTGCAAAACACAACGTTTAATTTTGAAAACTCACTCAAATACTGTTGAGATAACTTCATATTAATCGCCTCTTGACCATTACTGTCAACAATAGCTGAGGCAATCTTATTTATAGATTCAGCAGTAGCTTGAGCAATAGCTTCTATCTCTTTAGCATGACCTTCGGCTTCATTTATTCTTTTTT
>JAAEPP010000260.1 GCA_024232495.1 Flavobacteriaceae bacterium | reverse complement strand
TTTGTTGATGATGGTGGTAACGGTACTGTGGGTATTATATCAGAAGATTGCGAATGTTTAGTAGATGGTCCAGATTTTGATTGTCCAGAAATAGAAGCCAATATTGGTGACCCTTGTGTCAATCCAAATGGTGTTGAAGGAACGATATCAGAAGATTGCGAATGTTTAGTAGATGGTCCAGGTTTTGATTGTCCAGAACTAGAGGCTAATTTTGGGGATGAATGTTTTGTTGATGATGGTGGTAACGGTACTGTGGGTATTATATCAGAAGATTGCGAATGTTTAGTAGATGGTCCAGGTTTTGATTGTCCAGAAATAGAAGCCAATATTGGTGACCCTTGTATCAATCCAAATGGTGTTGAAGGAACGATATCAGAAGATTGTGTGTGTCTTACTTAAAAAAGTCTAAAAATCATTATATTTATCGCGTTGAATTATATTAATTCAACGCTTTTTTTTTAATAAACAATAATCAAATTTATGAACTACGGGAAAGAGTTTAAAAAATTCGCCATTAAAGACCAAGGAATTAACAGCTTGTATTACGATGAAATAACAAGCAGTATGAATCCTATGGGTTTTACTCCAAATATTATTGAGGAACGACAAATGAATGCTGTGGCAATGGATGTATTCTCACGTTTAATGATGGATCGTATTATATTTTTAGGAACCGGTATCAATGATCAAATAGCAAATATTGTCCAAGCACAACTTTTATTTTTAGAAAGTACTGACGCCTCAAAGGACATTCAAATATATATCAACTCTCCAGGTGGAGGGGTGTATGCAGGTCTTGGAATTTATGACACGATGCAGTTTATCAAACCAGACGTAGCTACCATATGTACCGGAATGGCTGCTTCAATGGGGGCTGTTCTATTGTGCGCTGGCGCACCTGGAAAACGAAGTGGATTAACACATTCTAGAGTTATGATACACCAACCTCTTGGAGGTGCTCAAGGGCAAGCGAGTGATATTGAAATTACTGCAAGAGAAATTCTTACACTGAAAAAAGAACTCTACGAAATTATCTCTAAGCATTCAGGACAAAAATATGATAAAGTCTACGAAGACAGTGATCGTGATTATTGGATGAAAGCAGACAAAGCGCTGGAATATGGAATGATCGACGAAATATTAACCCGATCTTAAATATAGCATAATTGAAAAATTAAGAATTAAAAAATGTCAAAAGAAGAATTAGAATGTTCATTTTGTGGTCGTAAAAAACCGGAAACTAACCTGTTGATAGCTGGATTAGATGCACATATATGTGATCGATGTATTGAGCAGGCACACGGTATCGTTTCAGAGGAATCAAATCATTCATCTAATAATGAATTGACTGACGAATTGATGCTGAAAAAGCCGAGAAAAATAAAGGAATTTTTAGATGCTTATATTATTGGTCAGGATTATTCAAAAAAAGTAATGTCCGTTGCGGTTTATAATCATTACAAAAGATTGCTACAAAAAAATTCGGAAGATGATGTAGAGATCGAGAAAAGTAATATTATCATGGTGGGTGAGACCGGAACTGGTAAAACATTAATGGCAAAAACGATTGCTAAAATGTTAAATGTACCTCTAGCTATTGTTGATGCTACGGTGTTAACAGAGGCAGGTTATGTAGGAGAAGATGTGGAGAGTATTTTAACCCGATTGTTACAAGCTGCAGATTATAACTTAGAAAAAGCTCAAAAGGGAATTGTATTTATTGATGAAATAGATAAAATTGCCCGTAAAGGGGATAACCCTTCCATTACTAGGGATGTTAGTGGAGAAGGGGTACAACAAGCTTTATTAAAATTATTAGAAGGAACTGTGGTTAATGTACCTCCAAAAGGAGGACGTAAGCACCCAGATCAAAAGTTTATCGAGGTCAATACAGAAAATATATTATTTATAGCTGGTGGCGCATTTAGTGGTATAGAGCGTAAAATTTCAAAGCGATTGAATCTCCAAGCAGTTGGATTCAGTGCCTCCATGCAGGAAGATGTTGTGGATATAGATAATTTATTAAAATATATCATTCCAAAAGATTTAAAAGATTTTGGTTTGATACCAGAAATTATTGGAAGACTTCCTGTTTTAACCTATATGAATCCCTTAGATTCAGCTACTTTAAGAGCAATTTTAACGCAACCTAAAAATGCCATCATCAAACAATATGAAAAATTGTTTGCAATGGACGAAATTGAATTTTCTATTAATGAGGAAGCATTAGACTTTATAGTAGAAAAAGCGGTAGAGTATAAACTAGGTGCTCGAGGGTTACGATCGCTTTGTGAAGCTGTTTTAACAGATGCTATGTTTGAGTTACCTGATAGTAAAGAAAAGAAACTAGAAGTTTCTAGAGTATATGTTGAACGCAAACTCAACAAATCTACGATCAAAAAGTTGAAAGCTGTTTCTTAATTGATTTTTAGTAATTCTTCTAAAAAATCTCTTGAGTTTGATAATCTAGGGATTTTATGTTGACCTCCTAATTTATCATGTTGTTTTAACCAATCTTTGAATAGATTTTTTCTGGCAATATGTATTTTCGGAAAATTTAGCGTGGTATTATTATAGCGTTTTGCTTCGTAGTCACTATTAGCCTCCTGCAGAAAAGCATCTAACAACTGATTAAAAGTGGAATTGTCGTCGGGAAGTTTCTTAAACTCAATAATCCATTCGTGGGCCCCTTTTTCTTTTCCTTCCATAAAAATTGGACCAGCGGTATAATCAACTATTTCAGAATGCGTTAATTTTGAGGTCTTTCGCAATGCAGATTCAGCATTTTCAATAATCAATTCCTCTCCAAACACATTGATGTGATGCTTGGTTCGTCCTGTTACTTTAATCCGATAAGGGTATTTGGAAGTAAAACGAACGGTATCTCCTATTTTATAACGCCACAATCCTGCATTGGTAGTTATAACAATCGCATAATTTTTACCTAGTTCAACTTCACTTAAAGGAATTACTTTTTCTTCTGAAGTCTTGTAAGTATCCATCGGGATAAATTCATAAAAAATTCCATAATCTAACATCAAAAGCAATTCTTTACTGTTATTGCGATCCTGAATGGCAAAAAATCCTTCAGAGGCATTATAAGTTTCGTAATATCTAAAATTATTATTTGGTAATAACTTTTGATATTGCTCTCTGTATGGATCAAAATTGACACCACCATGAAAATAAGCCTCCAAATTTGGCCAAACTTCAAATAAATTTTTCTTTTGAGTAGTTTCTAAAACATTATTTAATAAAACTAAAACCCAAGATGGAACTCCTACCAAGCTGGTTACGTTTTCATTTATAGTTTCGTCTACAATAGCTTGCATTTTAGTTTCCCAATCAGACATTAATGAAACTTCATTACTTGGGGTACTACTAAACTCTGCCCAAAAAGGCATATTGTCTATTAATATGGCAGAAAGATCACCGAATACAGTTCCATTTTCTTCATACAGCTCTTTACTTCCTCCTAGGCGTAAACTTTTACCAACAAATAATTCAGAATCCGGATTGTTATTCAGATACAAACATAATAAGTCTTTACTGGCTGCATAGTGACAATTTTCTAAAGATTCCGGACTTACAGGTAAAAATTTACTTCTCGCATTAGTGGTTCCACTAGATTTAGCAAACCACTTTATAGGACTTGGCCAAAAAATATTACTCTCCCCTTTACGAGCTCTTTCATATAAAGATTGATTGTCTTCATAGCTGGTAACCGGAACTTTTTCAGTAAAATCGAGATAGTTATTTATATTTTTAAAATCATACTGTTTTCCAATTTCAGTAGATTTTGCTTTATGAATCAATCCTTTTAAAAGTTCATCTTGAACGTCAATAGGGTACTTTAGAAACAAATCTATTTGATGTATTCTTTTTTTTAAAAACCAAGAGGCGATCGAATTTACTATTGGTAGGGGCATTATTATACAGTATATTTACGTTATAAAAATAATCAAATTATTTAGATGAATTATCAAGGTGTACTCACAAAAATGAAAACAGAATTAGGCACTCCTATTCAATACTATTTAGTATTCAAGGATGATTTCCTGAATGTCAATCAATTACTTGATAAAAAAGTAAAAATAAGTTTTATAGGGTGTCAATGTTTAAACTGCGAAAAAGAGAAAAAAATTTATCGCCAAGGTTTTTGCTATGATTGTTTTTATGAAATTCCTCAGGCAGCTGATTGGATTATGCACCCCGAATTAAGTAAAGCGCACTTAAATATTGAAGATCGAGATCTAGAATATGAGAAAAAGGTCCAGCTAAAACCACATATTGTTTATCTGGCCAATAGTAGCACTATAAAGGTTGGGGTTACCCGAAAAACACAAGTTCCCACACGATGGATCGACCAAGGAGCTCATGAAGCTATTGAAATTGTAGAGGTTCCTAATCGATATTTAGCTGGTATTACTGAAGTGGCACTAAAAAATTATGTTGGCGATAAAACCAATTGGAGAAGTATGATTACCAATAAAATTACAGATCAAAATTTAATGGAATGGCGCGATAAATTAAAAAAGTATATCCCAACAGAGGCGATGTCTTATTTTATCGAAAACAATAAAGAAACACATATGGATTTTCCAGTTAAACAATATCCTGAAAAGCCAAAGAGTTTAAATCTAGTTAAAACACCAAATTTTGAAGGAGTTTTAAAGGGAATTAAAGGCCAATATTTAATTTTTGAAGATCAAACTATTTTTAATGTAAGAAGTAACGAGGGATATGTTGTTTCAATTACGATTAATTAGAATTTATTCTATTTCTTCTCCCATTGCTAAATCAAATCGATTCCGAAATGTATAGACAGCTAAGTATAATAAAGGGGTGTCTAGAGCTGCAATCAATACTTTAAATAAAAAACCACTTAACAATAGTGACGAAAATAATTTCCATTCAATTTTGCCGAAGCTACAAAGTAAAATTAGTATGGTAAAAGTATCTACAAATTGAGAAAGAAAAGTTGAAAAATTATTTCTTAACCAGAGATGCTTGCCTTTGGTTAGTCGTTTCCAAAAGTGAAATAGTTGAATATCGATGTATTGCGCAAATAAATAGGCCAACATCGATGCTAAAACGGCAATTGCTGTAGCTCCAAATACTTTATTAAAAAGAGTGTCGCTAACAGGACTCCAATCTGTAGCAGGAACTATTCCTGATACAAATACAATTAACATTGAAAAAAAAGAAGCGAAAATACCAATTGTTACAATTTGATTTGCTTTTCTTTTTCCATAAACTTCACTGATAATATCAGTAATTAGAAAGGTAATAGGATAGGGTAAAATTCCAACAGAAATTTCGAAAGTGTAGAGACCAAAAAAGTCCCAATAAAAAAATTTCTGAAAAATTAAATTAGACGCCACTAAAGAAGCAACAAACAAGGCTCCTAAGATGAGATAAATTTTTTGAGCAAAAAACTGATCTTTTACACTGAGTTTTGACACAAGATTTTAATTTTTTTAAAGATACTTAAAAAGCTTTTACTTAATTTCGTGGTTCAGTCTTAAAAATTAATTTCATTAAATCACAGCACAATATATATCTTTCATTAGGGAGCAATTTAGGTAATAAATTTGACTATTTACAAGAAGCAGTTGATGCTGTATTTGAAAGGGTAGGTTCGATTATCACTATTTCACCTGTCTTTCAGACCCCCTCTAAGGGATTTGAAAGTGCTGATTTTTTAAATTGTGTATTGAAACTGGAAACTAATTTGCCGGCCGAAAAATTATTAGAAACTATACTTTCCATTGAGCAAAAAATAGGAAGAATTAGAAATATAAATGAAGGTTATACTGCTAGGCCTATCGATATTGATATCTTGTTTTTTGATGACCAGCTTATATGTCAAGAAAATTTAACAATACCGCATCCTGAGATTCCAAACCGCAACTTTGTTTTAGAGCCTCTTAAATGTATTGCCCCGGATTTTATTCATCCAGGATTAAATATGCGTATAGACCTCTTGCATGAGGTGACAAATGATACTGATGCACTTATTGAATTAACGCAACAATTAAAAAACCCGATAATAGATTTTGACATGTCTAACTACAGGTATATTGCGATTGAAGGAAATATAGGTGCAGGAAAAACGAGTTTGGCCACACAAATGGCTAAAGACTTTAATGCTAAATTAATATTGGAGCGATTTAAAGAAAATCCTTTTTTGCCCAAATTTTATGAGGATCCAACTCGATTTGCTTTTCCTTTGGAGATGTCTTTTTTGGCAGATCGTTACCAGCAGCTATTGGATGATCTGACTCAATACGACTTGTTTAAAGAGAATGTTATTGGAGATTATGATGGTTACAAATCGTTAATATTTGCAAAAATAACGCTACAAGAAGAGGAATATACCCTTTATAAAAAATTATTTTATATCATGCATAAAGAGCTTCCTAGCCCCGACATGTATGTTTATCTATATCAAAATACGGAACGATTGTTAGATAATATAAAAAAAAGAGGGCGTGATTTTGAGCAAGATATAGAAGCGAACTACTTACATAAAATAAATAAAGGTTATATGGAATTCATTAGAGGTCAAGCTTCAGATAAAATTAAAATAATCGATATATCTGATTTAGATTTTGTTAAGAATAGAAAAGATTACTTATTTATTTTAGATAAAATTATTAATTGATACTTAAGGAATTTTTAAACTTTTACATCTTTAATTTCACAAATAAATCCCAGATAACAAGCCCGCAACTTACCGAAATATTTAATGAATGTTTGGTGCCATATTGTGGAATTTCAACGATATAATCGCTCGCAGAAACAACTTCCTGTGAAACTCCTTTAACTTCGTTTCCAAAAATAATAGCATAGGAAGTATCGGATTTGGTTTTAAACCCTTCAAGCGACACGGATTCCTCAGCTTGTTCAATACTTACAATAGCTTTACCTTCAGATTTTAATAGACGAACCAAAGCTAAAGTGTCTTCAACATATTCCCATTCAACGCTGTCGGTAGCACCTAAAGCAGTTTTATGAATATCCTTATGAGGTGGTTTTGCAGTGATACCACAGAGGTAAATTTTCTCAATTAAAAATGCGTCTGAAGTACGAAAAACGGAACCAATATTATTCAGACTTCTAATGTTGTCTAAAATAACAATTAAAGGGGTTTTTTTTGAAGATTTAAATTCCCTATTATTTATTCTTTTTAGTTCGCTATTTTTTAATTTTCGGTTCTTCATGACACAAAAATAATTTTATATCCTACATAATTGGAATTATTTAATAGAAATATTGTTGATAAAAGAAATGAATTCAATCGTAAAGCGTTTCAAATAAAATAAGATTTCTTTACTTTAGCTTATTATCTATCCAAATTATGGCAAAAAAAGAAACTCCTTTAATGAAACAATACAATAGTATAAAAGCTAAGCATCCTGATGCATTATTGTTATTTAGAGTGGGCGACTTTTACGAAACCTTTGGAGAAGATGCCATACGTTCTGCAGGTATATTAAATATTACGTTAACGGCACGGAATAATGGCGGCGATGGCGAAAAAATAGAATTAGCTGGATTTCCGCATCATTCTCTAAATACCTATTTGCCAAAATTAGTAATGGCGGGTTGTCGAGTAGCCATCTGTGATCAATTAGAAGACCCAAAGCAAACTAAAAAGATTGTAAAAAGAGGGGTTACTGAATTAGTGACTCCAGGAGTGGCTTTAAATGATGATATCCTAAAATCCAAATCAAATAATTTTTTAGCCGCGATCCATTTTAATAGCGCTAAAAAAAAGAAGGATGAAATTGGGATTTCTTTTTTAGATGTTTCTACGGGAGAATTTTTAATATCCCAAGGAAATATTGATTATATCGATAAGTTAATCCAAAACTTTAATCCATCTGAGATACTTTTTTCGAAACAAAAAAGAAAACTATTTACAGAAGTGTTTGGAGCTCACTATCATGTTTTTTATTTAGAGGATTGGGTTTTTCAAAGTGATTATGCTGAAGAACTCTTGAATAAACAATTTAATACCACTTCGTTAAAAGGGTTTGGAGTGGATCTTTTACCATCTGGGATTATCGCTGCTGGCGCAGCCTTACATTATTTGTCAGAAACTAGACATGATAAATTACAGCACATTACCAAAATAGCTCGGATCGCGGAGAATGAATATGTTTGGATGGATCGATTTACTATTGGTAATCTTGAGCTTTATCATACTTCGTCTCAAAATGCAGTCACCTTATTAGACGTTATAGATAAAACGATATCTCCTATGGGAGGTAGGTTATTAAAACGTTGGGTTGCTTTACCTCTAAAGAATAAAAGTAAAATTATAAATAGGCACGAGGTCGTAAGTTATTTGTTAAACAAACAACCGATACTAACAGCTATACAAACCAATATTAAATGTATTGGCGATATAGAGCGATTAATATCTAAAGTAGCTACAGGAAAAGTAAGCCCAAGAGAAGTGGTTCAACTAAAAAATTCTTTAGAAGCGATTCTTCCGATCAAAAAAGAAGCAGAAAATGCTAAAAATAATGCGATCAAAACAATTGGTGAAAACTTACAAGATTGCAAATTATTAAGAGAGAAAATTACCAACACTCTAAATGAGGATGCTCCGGTATTAATACAAAAAGGAAATGCCATAGCTGAGGGGGTTTCAGAAGAACTTGACGAACTTAGATCTATCGCAAAAGGAGGAAAAGATTATTTAAATGAAATGTTGGAAAGAGAAACCGAGCGAACGGGTATCAACTCTCTAAAAATTGCTTCCAACAACGTATTTGGATATTATATAGAGGTTAGAAATACACATAAGGATAAAGTTCCAGAAGAGTGGATCCGAAAACAAACACTAGTGAATGCAGAACGGTATATTACCGAAGAATTAAAAGAATATGAAGCAAAAATACTAGGTGCTGAAGAAAAAATTGCTTTTTTAGAATCAGAGGTTTTTAGTAAACTGATAGAATGGATGTTACAATTTATTGGTCAAGTACAACAAAATGCCCAATTAATTGGAAAATTAGATTGCTTGTGCTCTTTCGCTTCTTTAGCAATCGAGGCTAACTATACCCGCCCGTTATTAGATGAATCCTTTGAAATTGATATTAAAGAAGGAAGACATCCCGTGATAGAAAAACAACTTTCTGCCGATCAATCTTTTATACCTAATGATGTTTATTTAGATAGAGAGATGCAGCAGATTATAATGATTACTGGCCCTAACATGAGTGGTAAATCTGCAATTTTGAGGCAAACAGCATTGATTGTTTTACTAGCTCAAATAGGAAGTTTTGTTCCTGCAAAAGAAGCTCGGCTAGGAGTAGTAGATAAAATATTTACAAGAGTGGGTGCGAGCGATAATATTTCGATGGGAGAATCAACATTTATGGTAGAAATGAATGAAGCTGCAAGTATTTTAAATAATATTTCCGAGCGAAGCTTGGTTTTGTTAGATGAAATTGGTCGAGGAACCAGTACTTATGACGGGATATCTATTGCCTGGGCAATCAGCGAATATTTACATGAGCACCCTTCCAGAGCAAAAACATTATTCGCTACACATTATCATGAGTTAAATGAAATGACAGAAACATTTGATAGGGTAAAAAACTATAATGTTTCAGTAAAAGAGTTGAAGGAGACTGTTCTATTTTTAAGAAAATTAGTTCCGGGTGGTTCGCATCATAGTTTTGGTATTCATGTTGCAAAAATGGCTGGTATGCCTAAGGCTGTTTTAGATAGAGCAAATAAAATATTAAAAAGGTTAGAAAAATCTCATTCATCAAAAGAACTTACTAATGAAATGAAAACGATAGCGGAAGATAAAATGCAACTTAGTTTTTTTAATCTGGACGATCCGCTTTTAGAAGAAATACGAGATGAAATTTTAAATATCAATATCGATACGTTAACTCCAGTTGAGGCCTTAATGAAACTCAACGAAATCAAAAGGATGTTGATTCCAAGGACAACCTTAAAGTCAAAAAAATAAAATATTGTTGATAACTTTAACAAAAAATAGAATTAAAAAAGGCATGATTTTAACAAATCATGCCTAAAGTCAATTAATATTTTATTTGTTTAGCTTGTTCTGAAAGGTAAATACGGACTTTTTATCCATTTAACTAAACTACTTATGATTCCATAAAAGAAATAATATATAGCCAAAGAAACATATAATTTTGCTAAAATAGCAACGACTCCAACATATTGCCATAATACAGCATAAAAGCCATTTGTAGTCCATGCCTCACCAGCATTGGATGTTGGATCCCAATTAGACCAATCTGCAAAAATACCACCTATAAATTCAAGGTGCAGCATTTCTGTTAAAGCTGCTACCGCTGCCATTGGAAGCGTATAGGCGTAATCAACATTAGCTGTCCAATTAGTCATAAAACTTTCTGAAATACTAAGCGTAGTAGCCCAATTCAGAGTCATACAAATTGCACCAAATAAAGCAACTAATGTTGCAACATAGCCTATTAGCTTAATATTAGCAATTGCTAAGTCTCTAAATATAAAATCTACTATACCACTTTTGGATTCAGCCAAGCTATCTCCTGTAGATCTTACAACCTGTGCGATAGGAAATGCAGCATACACCCAAATAATCATTGAAAGTACCGTGCTTAAAATTCCAATACCTTCACCCATTCCACCACTCCAAATAGGAGAAAGAACATAAAGTAATGAGCTAATTAAAATAACAAATGCAGCAATGGTATAAAAAGTACCTGCCCATTTTGCAATGTTTTGTTCCGAGTCTTCTACCATTGAATTAAAATTATTCATTGGTAGTTTACTGTTAATAGTTTTTGGAAGGTCTAAAACCTTTTTTAAATTGTTTTTCATAATGTTAAAGTTGTTGTTTTCAGCAAGATAAGGTATAAAAGTTGAAGATTATATAAAATTTTAACAAAGTTTTCACATAAAATATACCTTTTTTGTTAAAAAGATTATTAAGTATTATTTAACCTAAAATAAAATTTAGATTTAAACAATTCCCAAATAAAAAAACTAAATATTATAAAATACTCTAAAGTCACTAGCCATAAATTTTCGGAAAATGCGTCATTACCATAAGCTACATAACTTAAAATAACCACAAAACTCCAAACTATTGGAAATTTATATTTTGTAAATACAGATAGTAATAAAGGGCTAGCTATATACCAAGGATGAATTGTTGTAGATAGTATGTAGTATACAGAAATTCCAAATAATAAAGTGGTAATAAGTTGCTGCATTGATTTATTCTCTCTAAAAAATGTAAAAACTAGAATAAATATGAAAATGATTAATGAAAGAATTTTTCCAATGATTGTTATCATATTCCAACCCACTACTTTAAATCCGATCCAACGAATAATATAGTAAATACTTGCGTTGAACTCAAAATTTTGAAACCATAAAACAGTAGTCTCTAAAAAATTATTAAAAAATGCTAAAGATAAAAAGGGGGTAAATGTTAGTAGAATGGTGCTAATTACTAATAAATAATAGAAAAAAAGTTTTAATAAACCTTTATTAAAATTAGTCATAAACCATTTAAAGAATAAAGGAAGAAATAGTAATGGAATTAATTTAACGGATACAGCAATTCCAAATAAAACTGCAGATTCAATCCATTTTTTTTGATGCACTAAATAGATAGAAGAAATTAAGAAAAACAACATAACACCCTCAAAATGAAGGTTACCAGTTAATTCTATAATGATAAAAGGATTTAAAAAATACCAAAAAATCTGATTTGAATTTAGATTTAACTTTAAAAGTAGCTTTCTCCCAAAGAAAAGAATACCGACATCAGCAAAAATAATAAGTACTCGCATTACGATGACTGCACTTAAAATACTTTTACCAGAAAACAAAGTTGCAAGAGCAAAGCACAATTGATTAATTGGTGGATAATTACTGTAGTGACTTCCATTTAGTTGCCCCATTCCGTGGTATAGTTGTTCCGCTTGGCTTATTTTCAAGCCGAGCGTATTAAAATCACTGTTAATTAGATTTTCTGGTATAAATAGGTATGGACTAACTCCTTTAATAAGCAATCTTCCATCCCAAATAAAACGATAAAAATCTTGTGATAAATTAGGAAGACTTGTCAGAAATAGAAATCTAAAAGCTACTCCAATACCAGCGACTAGCCAAAATCGATCCTGATTAATTTTCAGAATCCTATAAGAGACAAAAAACAATACTCCATATAAAGTTATTAGTTTAGGAAAGTCCCCTCGGCTTAAATCATAACCAAATGAGAAATAAAATAAAAATCCTAGGACTACGAGGAGTAAAGTTATTATATCTCTATTAAATAAGTTTTTTAACACTTCATAAAATTAATACCGTATTTATTTTAATCATATGGTGTTAAAAATAAGCTTTCAGAGTTATAATTAAAATCTATAAAATGTTAATCTTGCCACTCGGCTATAAAAAGATTGGTATCTCTACCTCCCCCGTTATTTCTGTTGGATGAAAAAACCAAGTATTTTCCGTCATTTGAGAAAACAGGAAAAGCATCAAAAGTCTCACTGTGTGTTACACGTTCTAGATTTTTTCCGTCAATATCTATCATGTAAAGATTAAATGGAAAGCCTCTTTCAGCCTCAAAATTACTTGAGAATAGTACTTTTTTACCATCAGGGGTGAAAAAAGGACTCCAGTTAGCATTTCCTAAATTAGTTAACTGCTTCATATTACTTCCATCCGCGTCACATATATAGAGTTCCATATTAGTAGGTTCTACAAGACCTTCTGCTAATAAACCTTTATATTTTGATATTTCTTCTTCGGTTTTTGGCCTAGAGGAACGGAATATTAATTTAGTTCCATCCGGCGAAAAAAAAGCGCCACCATCATACCCTAATTCGTCGGTAATTTGTTGAACGTCACTACCGTCAAGATTCATAGTATATAGCTCTAAATCTCCACTTCTTGTAGAAGTAAAAACTATTTTATCACCTTTTGGAGAAACAGTTGCTTCTGCATCATAACCAGCCTCATTGGTAAGCTGTCCAGTAATATTCCCCTTTAAATCTGCAACAAATATGTCAAAACTGTCATAAACTGGCCATACATATCTTCCGTTTTTTCGAAGAGGTACTTCTGGACAATCTTTATTAGCTAGATGTGTAGATCCATAGACAAAACTTTTATTGTCTGGAAGAAAATAGGCACAAGTAGTACGCCCCATACCAGTACTTACCATAGGAGGTATATTGTCATTATAAAAAGTTTCGCCAGCGTTCATTAAAAACATTTGGTCACATTCCAAGCCCCATTTTTTATTATTTGACTGAAAAATTAATTGCTGGTCGTCAAAACTCCAATAAGCCTCTGCATTATCACCACCAAATGTTACTTGTTGTAATGATTTAAAATGTTTTTCCTCTGGAAAAATTAACGAGTCCTTGCTGGTTTTTTTTATTGTTTCATCTTTATTTTTAGTTGCTGAAGGTGAATCTGTAGTCCTGGATTCGGTGTTAGTTTCTTTACAAGAGAAAATAAATAAAAGAAGTAATAAAATTGGTATTCGTTTCATTTTTAGATTAATTTTGTGCAAAAATAACGCTTTAGAATTTTTGGCAACAACGATTTGTGTTATTTCTATTAAAATTTATTTAAAAAAGTATCGATGAAAGGATTTTATTTATTGGTGGCCGTATTAGTTATTTTTTCATGTAAGCAAGAAACTCATACAAAAGAAGTTTCTATGAAAGAAGATGTTTATTTTTTAGCTGATGATTCTCAAGAGGGTAGAGAGACTGGTTCAGAAAAAGAACGACAGTCAGCTGATTATTTGGTAGAAAGATTTAAAAACTTAGGATTAAAACCAAAAGGTGTAAAAGGATATTTACAACCTTTTATATTTAAACCAAAAACAAATCCACACGAAGAAGCAACTTATGTGATCAATAAAGAAGACAGTACAATTACAGGGTTAAATGTCCTAGCCTATATTAATAATAAAGCAGAAAATACGATCATCATTGGAGCTCATTATGACCATCTTGGTTTTGGTAGCGAAGGTTCGCTTTTTAGAGGAGATCAACCTGAAATACATAATGGAGCAGATGATAATGCTAGTGGAGTTGCAGTAATGATGAATTTAGCGAGTCGACTAAAAGATAAAAACATCAATAATAATTATTTGTTTATTGCTTTTTCTGGAGAAGAAATGGGCTTATTAGGATCAAATTATTTTGTAAAAAATCCAACGATTGATACTAAAAAGGTCAATTATATGATTAATATGGATATGGTGGGACGTCTAAAAGATGATAAAACGTTGGCTGTATACGGAGTGGGCACCTCTCCAAAATTTAAACAAACACTTTTTGCAAATAACACTGATTTCAAATTAATTGAAAAGGAATCTGGAGTAGGACCAAGTGACCACACTTCATTTTATCTAGCGGATATTCCAGTACTTCACTTTTTTACTGGACAGCATGAAGATTATCATAAACCCTCTGATGATCCAGATAAATTAAACTACAAAGGGATGGAGTCCATATCAAATTATATCATGCGTATTATTACAGATTTAGATAATGATCAGCGATTGGTATTCAGAAAAACGAAAAATGAGAGTGAAGAAACACCTGATTTTAAGGTAACACTGGGAGTAGTTCCAGATTATCTTTACGATGAAAAAGGAATGCGTATTGATGGCGTAAGTGAAGATCGTCCAGCACAAAACGCAGGAATGAAAAAAGGCGATGTTGTAATCCAGGTGGGATCTTACAAGATTACGGATATGATGAGTTATATGAAATCACTTTCTAAATTTGAAAAAGGACAAACCACAACAGTTATTGTAGAACGAAACGGAGTACCACTAGAATTGAAAGTTACTTGGTAGTTTTTTATTTGTTGAAGGTAGTTTAATGCAACTGTTATTTGGCACGAAGTGTAATTAAGGGTAATAAAATCCCAATTGCTAAAGTGATTAATCCAATATTTTTTCCAAGTACAATACTCAACAAAACAGTCATTAGTATTAAATGTAAGGGGGCTAGTGTAATGATCAAGGCATAGCGAAAGGTCCCAATAAATTCTTTTTCTTTAATTTTTGGATAGGCTACTTTTTTCCAAATTAAGTAGGGAATAAAATAAAATAACTTTATTAAAAAACTCATCATCAAAAAGACAACGGATGTTTGCTCTTTTTCCCCTGAATACTTAAAATTATTTTTTAAGCATTCATTTACTTCAATAGGCGACGTAAAGTCAACCTTTAGATTTTTTAATTTTTTTAGACTTAAGTCGTAATCGGAACTACTTTTTATATGGGTTGTCAACGTTTTTAAATTTTCGGATAACTCCTTATTTAAGCCTTGCATATCTAAATTAGTGCCATTCCAGTAATTGTTCGGAGAAATGTGATGACCAAAATAAACAGACATAGAGTCTCCGTACCTGGTAGGAGATTGATAGTTTACACCCACAGGTATAATTAAAATTTCTGTAGTTGGATAGTTTTGTAATGTTTCCTCAATAATTCTAGCAGCACCTTTTTTTAGAGGTCTAACTTTTCGAAGTAAGGAATGACTTCCTTCCGGAAAAAGTACAATCGATTTTTTATCGCGAAGTAATTGGGTACAAAATGTAAAAATTGGTTTATTTTTTTGAATGGTATTTACCCCATCGATCATTCTGTAAACAGGGAGCATTTGTACGCTATTTAAAATTTTCGCTACGGTTAAGTTTTTAAAAACAGCAGCTCGAGTCAGAAAATGATTTATTCTATTGCTTTTAACTGTTAATAAAAGAGGATCTAACAAAGCATTTTGATGATTCCCCAAAAAAAGTATGGCTTTATCTTTTGGGATTTTTTCTAAATAAATTGCACTTGCTTTTCGATAATAAAACTTAAAACCTAATTTTAAGTATGATTGTAAAAATTTTATCCAAAGTATGTTCAAAATAATAACTGTTTTAAATTTGTTTTTTTGACCAATAGGTTGCTAAAAAAAGTCCAGAAACCATATGCCATATCCCCCAAAAAGCAGCCAACAAAGCCATACCTCCTAATCCATCAAAAAAACTAAAAATCAACAACAAACCTAATCCAGAATTTTGAATTCCTGTTTCAATTGCTAGGGTTCTTTTATTTTGTTTGCTCAACCTTGTTAAACTTGCTATACTATACCCTAATGTTAAGGCTAAGACATTATGTGTAAATACAATAAAGAAAACATAATGAATATATTTTTCAAAAATAGCTATGTTTTTATATAAGGCTAAAAAAATAAGGATAATAAAAAATAAAATTGATCCTAGTTTAAAAAAAGAACTCGTTTTATCTGCAAATTTTGGAAAATAATTTCGGACTAGCATTCCAAGTAATAGGGGAAGTCCTAGTAATAATGAGATCACTTTTGCCATTTCTAATGGAGATAATGATATGCTATGTACCAAGCTAGAGGTCGGTTCGTAAAAACTTGACCAAAATTGAAAATTAAAGGGAGTCATTATAATCGCCATTAATGTTGCAATAGCAGTTAAACTAACCGACAAAGCAGTATTTCCATTAGCATAATTACTCATAAAGTTAGAAATATTGCCTCCAGGGCATGCGGCTACCATAAACATCCCTAGTGCTATACTAGGGATTGGTTTTATAAGTAATACTAGTAAAAAAGTAACAGCGGGTAATAGAATAAATTGGGAGAGAAATCCTACAACGACACTTTTTGGGTTTTTTAAAACTCTCAAAAAGTCATCAATTCTTATGTTTAGAGCAACTCCAAACATAATCACTGCTAATGTTAAATTTAGAAAGAATAAACTCTCTGAGTCAAAATTTAATCTAATGGAATCTAGTTCTTGTTGCATTTCAATTTTAAAAGTAATCAAATTGTTAAGTTTACGATTTATAAACACCTAAAAATTTCTTGCTAAAGATAAAGAGACGTATAAATGACTTTCAGTTGTTTTTGTTTCTGCACTCATAAATTTGTAGGACAGTTTGATATCTGATCGTCCTCTTCTTAAATGAATATCTGTACTCAGAAATAATAAATGTTTGAGTGCATCTACTAAAAAAATAGAATTGTCTCCTATCAGATTCCCTTCCAACATGGTGTTATGAGCAACATATCGATATCCAGCATTTATTCCAAGGAAGAATTCATTTTTTAAAACTCCAAGTTGATGGTATGCTGAGGTTTGTTGCATAGAATTTCTTTTACCAATAAAAAATAAAATATCATTTTGAAAATAGACTTCCTTAATTCCAACTGCAGCGCTGGGTGCAATTGCAAAATATACATTAAACGGATCTGTGTGTAATTCCCACTCTTTTAGGTATTTAAAATAACAATTGTTTGTGAAATTATTTTCAATTTGACCGACCCACGAGGCAATCCTTGAGTCGGTTGCAGCAGTGCTATGAAATAAATTTTGTAACCATTCTCCTCCTGAAATTTCACCAGTCACTCCCAAAGAGTAAATGAAATCAAAAATCCAATCTTTTCCGGTGATTGTATGTTCAAAATTGATAGCTAAGAATCCTCCATAGGGTCTATCAAATTTTGAAATATCAGTCTCTTCTATAAGTGATGGAGTGTATATTTCTTGACTTAAAAATATACTGTTTTGTTTTTTATATTTTTTGTTTTTTAGCAACCATCTGTATGAAATAAAATTACCAGTTGTATAATATTTATCCGTAAATTGTAGAAAGTCATTGTCATGACGCAACTCAATTTGATGATTCCTTGTAGTTTCAGAGCTTATGCTATCTTGAATATTTTGACAATAAGCAAATGGTGTAATAAATGAAAACAAAATCAAAAGGCTATATTTAATTAACTTACAAATGATTTCTTAAGTGTTATTTGTTATACTCTTGGAAAACATAAAACTAAAGCCAATAAAAAGCATTAAATGAAAAGGGAATAGTCCAAAATCACCACCTTTATTACCCACCACAAACGCACTGTACATACCAAAAGCAAAATACATAGCTAGTGTTCCCTCTATTATTACATTCACAGAGATATTTTTTGAAATATATTTATTTTTTTTCCAAGAATCTTTCATAGACTGGATATTAAATTTTGGCGTTCTTATAAATTCACTTTTTTTACCAAAATGCCCTTCAATAACAGCTATCGAATTGTTTAGTGAAAACCCCATTGCAATGGTAAAGAACGTAAAAAATAAACCAATATATTTTAAAAATTGTTTAAAGCCACCACCACAAATAGTTTTAAAAGAAAACCAATAACAAATAAAAAATATTAGGGTGCTGGAAACAAAAAAACTCATAGCAAAAAAATAATTTCTTAGCTCTTCATGTTCATTTTTTATATAGAGCACGGGGATGCTTAAAACAGCAACTAACAAAACATTTAAGAACATGGTACTGTTCAATAAATGAAGTATTCCATGGAGTTTTGTTTTTATAGAAAGATTATTGTCTTTTAAAATTCGCCATTTAAATTTTTGAAAATTTTCAGCGCCCCCTTTATTCCATCTAAACTGTTGTGACCTCGCAGCGCTTACTAATAAAGGTAACTCTGCAGGTGTTTCAACCTCGAGTAGGTATTTAAATTTCCAGTTTTTAAATTGTGCTCTGTAACTCAAATCTAAATCTTCAGTAAGCGTATCACCTTGCCAATTACCTGCATCCAAAATACATTCTTTACGCCAGACACCAGCTGTTCCATTAAAATTAATAAAATGATTCATACTACTTCTACCTACTTGTTCTAGCGTAAAGTGAGCGTCCAGTGCAAATGCTTGAACCTTTGTTAAAATTGAAAAATTTCTATTTAAATGCCCCCATCTCGTTTGTACAACTCCTATTTTAGGATTTTTAAAGTAAGGAATTGTTTTTTGTAACCAATCTTTTTGAGGTAAAAAATCTGCATCAAAAATTGTAATGAATTCTCCTTTTGCAATTTTTAAACCTTCTTTTAAAGCTCCTGCTTTAAAGTTTTTTCTATCAGACCTAGTTACATGCTTGATGTTTAATCCTTTATTCTGTAATACTGAAATTTGTTCTGAAGTTATACTAAAAGACTCGTCTGTTGAATCGTCCAGCACTTGTATTTCAAGCTTATTGTTAGGATAATTTATTTTGGCGATATTGTCTAATAAACGTTCCATAACATACAATTCGTTGTAGACAGGAAGTTGAATGGTTACATAGGGTATCTCCTCTTCTTTTGAAAAATCAAATTTTTCACACTTAGAATTCTTTCCGATAGCTCTTAAAAAATTATAAAGTAAATTAAGTTGTGCCAATGCATAAATGAAAATCAGAATCAATGCAATTGCATATACCGCTATGATAAGAGTTTCTAAAATCATTTAATAAATGAGTACTTAACTATCCAATATAAAATTTTAATACCTGCAAATATAGTACCTTTTAAAGTTCCTGAAACTTTAGAAACACCAATTCTGTTTCTGTATTTCACATGAATTTCTTTATATAAATAGTTTCTTTTTAATGCTTTTAATTGCATTTCAACAGTCCATCCATAGGTTTTGTCTTTCATGTTTAAGTCAATTAATTTATTATACTTAATAGCTCTGAAGGGCCCTAAATCTGTGAATTTTGAATTAAAAAAAAATGCCATTAAGCTAGTTGCTAACCAATTCCCAAAAATTTGTGGTATTGTCATAGATCCCTTTTCTCTTAATTTTTTTGATCTAGCTCCTACAACAAAATCAAAATGCTCATTGATTATGGGCGCAATTAATTTGTTGAGTTCATTTGGATAATCACTGTAATCACCGTCTAGAAAAACAATAATATCAGGCTTGATGCTTTGAGATTTTATATAGGATATTCCTTTTAAGCAGGCGTAGCCATATCCTCTTCTTTTTTCAGTTAAGACAGTAGCGCCAGCTTTTTTTGCTTCGTCTTCAGTTTCATCTGACGAGTTGTTGCTGACCACAACTATTTCATCAACAGTAGATGGGAGGTCTTGAATGACTTTAGCAATTGATTTTTCCTCGTTATAAGCAGGTATAATTACCTTAGTTGTGGTATTCAATTTTTTTAGGGGGTAATTTTAAGTTCTTTTTGTTGAGCAGGAACAATATGTTTGTCAAAGTACCATGACGACCACTTTTCAAGCGTAAGAAATAAACCAACACCGGCGAAAAAAACGATAGTAACTAATAAAATTAAATTTTTTCGTTTACTTTTTTTATCGATTGAACATTGGTTTTGTTTTTTTCGGAATGAGTAAACTCCATAAACACCTATACATAAAGCAAGTCCTTTTAAAATCCAAGCTCCTGTTCCAGAACTCCCATCGTCATTATAGAAAAAATCAGCAAAGGAGATAGCATACACACCACTCATGATACCAAACATAAATAATATAGCAGGCGCTACACAACATAGAATTCCAGCAATAGCAGCACTTATAGAGTATTTTAAGCTCCATTTAATTAGATTGGGTTTTTTTTCAGTAGACATAATTTTATTGTTTTGTAATATTCAAAAATAGTCAATAAGTTTTTAGATGTAAGCTCTTTTAAGTTTAATAGAACTTAAATAGTTGTTAAAATAATTTTGTCGAAAAAATTTCATAAACCTTAAATAAAAAAATACGAATACCATAACGGGTACTTTTTTCCATAATAAATGGACTATTAGTCCTTAAAGATGTTGAGTTTTAGACCTAGCATAAAGATGTGTAATTTGACTATATTTGATTTCTATTAAAAAACTCTTTAATAAGCTAAAAAAATTATGAAAAAAATTATTTTGTTATTTGGTATCGTGATAGCTTCCATCTCTTGTTTTGGTCAAGTTGTAATTAATGAATATTCTGTCTCTAATCTTAGTAGTTATTTGGATAATTATGGTGGTGAAGAAGATTGGATTGAACTTTACAATACAAGTGCCTCTTCAGTGAATATTGGGGGTTTTTACTTGAGCGATAAAACTACCAATCCGTCAAAATGGGAAATTCCTGAAGGAACCGTGATACCAGCATACGGATATTTAGTTTTTTGGTGTTCTGGAAGAGATGAGGTTTCAGGAAATAATTATCATACAAATTTCAAACTCAAACAAACAAAAAACACCCAAGAGCACATTGTACTTTCTGATGCTAGTGGATCTATTCTTGAAGATATAGAGCTTCAAAAAACGCAATTAGAACATTCAATGGGTAAAACTCCAAACGGATCAGGCGATTGGAAAATTTATACAACTTCTACATTAGGCGATTCTAATTCAGGTGCGAACTTCCTAGCCTATGCAGAAACTCCTGTTATGAACTTAGAAGCTGGTTTTTATGAAGGGACTCAAAACGTTTCCATCACATCAGACGAACCTAATTCTTCGATTTATTATACGCTAAATGGATCGTTGCCTTCAGAAGAATCAAATAGTTACATTGGAGATTTAACATTATCAGGAACAAAAATAGTCAAAGCAATTGTAGTATCTGAAAACCCAGAAATTTTACCAAGTTTTATTTCTTTCAACACCTATTTTATCGATGAAAATCATTCATTACCAGTGTTGTCAACATCAGCAGACGAACTTACCGTTTTATTAAATGGAAATCAGAGTTTAAGACCCCATGGTACAATTGAGTATTTTGATGCTCAAGGGAACAGAAAAGATGCTGGTTACGGAGAGTACAATAAACACGGACAAGATTCGTGGCAATTTCCTCAGCGAAGTTTTGATTATATCGCCAGAGATGAAATGGGATACCATGATGCAATCAACGATAAACTTTTAGAGTATTCTGAAAGAGAAAGTTTTCAGAGAATCATTATAAGAGCGTCAGGCGATGACAATTACCCAGGAATTGATTCGAGTGCTCATACCAGAGATGTTTTCATACAAAAATTAGCCAATAAAAATAATTTAAATGTCGACTTGAGAAGAGGAGATCGGTGTGTGGTATATGCAAATGGTGTATTTTGGGGTGTCTACTCCATAAGAGAAAAAGTAAGTGATTCTGATTATACCGATTTTTATTACGATCAAGATAAATACAACATACAATATTTGATGAACTGGGGAGGAACATGGGCACAGTATGGCGGACAGGATGCATTTGATGATTGGTACGAAATTCATTCCTTTGCTTTATCAAATGATTTATCTGTCCAAGCAAACTACCAGCAAGTGGCTGATGAAATTGATGTGACTAGTTTAGTCGATTATATTTTAATTAACTCATTTGTAGTGTGTACCGATTGGATTAATTGGAATACCTCATGGTGGAGAGGACTAGACCCCTCTGGCAGTCATTTAAAATGGGGTTATGTTTTATGGGATGAAGACGCAACTTTTAATCATTACATTAATTATACGGGAGTTCCTAATGAAAATCCAGATGCCGATCCATGTTATCCAGAAGGAATTACTGCAGATCCAGAACAACATATAGTACTTCTTAATAAATTATTAGAAAATGAGGAGTTTCGTCAATATTACATTACGCGATACATGGATTTGATGAATACCACATTTAAAGAAGAGGAAATGATAGGAGTTTTGGAAGACATAGAATACGCTATTACACCAGATATGCCTCAACATATTGAAAGATGGGGAGGAAGTATGGACGAATGGCAAGATAATGTTCAAAAAATAAAAGATTTTATTATCGATAGAATTGATTACATCCCTGGGGGGCTTAATGATTGTTATAATTTAACAGGCCCCTACAATATCACATTAAATGTAGAGCCTGAGGGAGCAGGTCAAATACAATTAAATTCAATAACCGTAGACACTAACGACTATCCGTGGAGCGGATCCTACAATGGAGGAATAACGATGTTGTTAGGGGCAGAACAGAACAATGCAGATTACGTGTTTGATCACTGGGAACTGGACAACCATTCGGTAGTGGATGCTAATGCAATTAATACCTCGTTCTTTTTGGAGCAAGCTGAAAACGTAACGGCAGTATTCTCTTATGAAGGAGGAGCTGAAATTGTTATTAACGAAATTAATTACAAAGACTCACCTGGTTTTGAAGTGAAAGATTGGGTAGAATTGTATAACAATTCTGATATTTCGGTAGATATTTCCGGATGGGTATTCAAAGATAGTGACGATTTACACGAATTCATTATTCCTTCAGGAACAGTGATGCCAGCAGGTTCTTATATTGTATTAGCTCAAAGTTTAGCAGATTTTCAAACTTATTATCCCGACGTAAGTCCAGTTTTAGGCGATTTTGAATTTGGTTTAAGTGGAGGAGGAGAATTAATCCGATTGTATGATAATTCAGAGGTTTTAGTAGATTCTGTTGATTATGACGATGAAGATCCATGGCCAACTCAAGCAGACGGAAACGGACCAACACTTGAATTGATTGCTCCTGATTTAGATAATGATGAAGGTGAAAACTGGGACGCTTGCGCAGCACCAGGATTTGAATACGGTACTCCGGCTAGTCTTAATAATGATTGTAGTTTAGGAACCGATGAAGTAGCAACAATGATGAGTATTTCTGTATATCCAAATCCTATGAAAACAACGGCAACAATTGTAGTTTCCAATACAAACTCTACGTTAGCGATGAAAATGTATGATATATTAGGAAGAGAAATTCTTTCCAAGGAGACGAACGATAACACATTTATAATTTCAAGAGGTAACTTAAGTGCTGGCATTTATCTATTAAAAATAGTTGCAATAGATCAAACATTAGTTCAGACACAAAAACTTATTATTGAATAAAAAATAGTAAAATAGTATGTTTGATTTTTCAAGTTTAACCAATAATTTAGAGGGATCTAGTTTAACAAACGTGATCGTGATAGCGCTAGTCTCATTTGTTTTGTCTTCCCTGATAGCACTTATTTATCAGAAGACTTCGAGAGAACTTGAAAGTCCAAAATATTTTATACAAGCTCTAATACTAATATCTATTCCTGTTGCAACAGTAATGCAAGCAATTGGCGATAGTCTGGCCAGAGGACTTGGGATGTTGGGGGCACTCGCCATCATTAGGTTCAGAACAACCCTTCGTAATCCAAGAAATATGGTATTTATGTTTACCTCTATTTCAGTTGGTATTGCAGCGGGGGTTTACGGGATAACGATCGCAGTAATTGGAACTATTGGTTTTTGCTTAGTAGTATTACTAATACACTATTCTGATTTGAGTAAAAAAACAACGGTAATAGCGAGTTTACAATTTGATATTCCTAATACTATTTTATTAGCATCTAATAAGCGTAATCTTATTGAAGATCATTTAAGTAATGCCTGTGTAAAGGTAAACTTATCAAAGTATGCCATCAATAATAAAAAAAGTGGAGATACTATAATTCAGATGGTTTCATTCGATTTTAAAATTAAAATAGAAAGCAAAGAAAAAGCACGAATATTAGTTAATGAACTAGCCATAATGGATGGGATATTTAATGTAAGGATAAATTTTAAAGATGATTATGAAAAAATTTAACCTTATCTATCTAGTTGCTGTAATAATCTGTGTTTTATTACTTTATTCTCTTTTTTTT
Source organism: Flavobacteriaceae bacterium (assembly GCA_024232495.1). Taxonomy (GTDB): domain Bacteria; phylum Bacteroidota; class Bacteroidia; order Flavobacteriales; family Flavobacteriaceae; genus Marifrigoribacter. The sequence goes on along the minus strand of JAAEPP010000260.1, from coordinate 1,280 downwards.
AAAGCAGATACTACCGTAACATTTTATGGATTTGCCGATAATAAAGAAACTGAAATTAGCATGGAAAATGCCATTGAGGTTGAAAAAATATTTGTTACCGTTGGTCAAAAAGTCGAGAAGGGTTCACCATTATTAAACGTGATATCAGCTACCTTACCTATTAAAACGAGTGATGTAGAATATAAAATTGAAGAACTGCAAACCAAATATAATTTATGGAAATCTGATTTGGACTGGAGAATCCTTCAATACGAAATCGAATTGAAAGAGCAAACCAGTAAAATTCAATCACAGATAGATCAATTAAAAATTAAGCTTAATAACAATAAGGAATTATCAAAAAAAATTAAAAGTATAAATTTAATTGATAGTGAATCCAACGAAATTGTCAATCCAAGTCAAGTAAAATTAGCTTCACTAGAACTGGAACTTAAACAAACACAAGAAATTATAAGCACTCAAATTAATAATTTAAAAAGTGAGCGATTTGCCCAAAACAATCCCTTACTTTCAGAGATCAAAGCACTAGAGGCACAACTAGACCATTATAAAAAAAGAAAAAGAGATGAGCTTATTTTGGCCCCATCAGATGGGTTAATTGGGAATGTACATTGTAAAGAAGGAGAAAAAATAGCATCGTTTGGAGCGCTTATTTCTTTTTATGAAGAAAGCCCCAACTTGGTGGTAGGTTATATTCATGAAGAACTTATCCTAAAAATAAATATAAACGATTCAATAAGCATATTTTCAAGTTCAAGACCTGATATCCAAAATAAAGGAGTCGTAAAAACTTTAGGTTCCAGAATTGTAGAAATTCCGCCAAGACTCAGAAAAATTAAAGAGCTAAAAACGTTTGGTAGAGAAATCATCATAGAAATTCCCTCAGACAACCCTTTTCTGCAAAAAGAAAAAGTGATTTTAAATTTAGTTTACTAATAGATTTCTTGTATGATGAGTCGTCTTTTTAAAATAGTAAAGATCAAATCAAGGAGTATTTTACTCACGTTATTCTTTGCTGGAGTTGCAGTAACTCAAGCTCAAGAAAAGCAATCATTAACCACTTTTTTGAGCTCAATAAATAAGTCTGAGTTGGCCGTTAAAGATTCTACGACCAGTTCACTACTCAATAGTAAAAATTATAACATACCGCTTATAAAGAGTGCTCAATTTAGATTAGAAACCAGACGTTTTATTGAAACATTCCAAGAGTATTCATTAAGGATTAAACCCAATACTCTCCGAGAACAATCGAGCCAAAAAAATATTTACTCAAATAAAAT
>JAAEPP010000259.1 GCA_024232495.1 Flavobacteriaceae bacterium | reverse complement strand
GTCTCATTTAGCCGGTTCGGCTACAAAAATTAAATTTGACTGCCCCGGAAGTAACACATAAATCAGACCCTTAGAAAACTGGTTGTCATCCTCCTCCGTGCTCCTCCTCCGTGCTCCTCCTCCTCCGTCCGCCAAAATCACCCGTCCTTATTTGGGCATACCGAGAGGAGATAGCCCCGTGGTGCTCATGAGGAAAGTTGGTCGGACTGAGTAGGCGGTCCAGAATCTGCAACAACAACAAAAATTTCGCCGGAAATGTCGTCTTCTGCCGGAAATGTCGTCTTCCGCCGAAAATGTCGTCTTCCGCCGAAAATGTTGTCTTCCAAAAAAAAAAATAATAATAATAATAAAAATAAAGCGTCCGAAAAATACCAAGTTGGTTTAAATAAATTACAATCAATAATAAAACGATTAATTATCTAAACTTGTAAAAAAAATACTCCAATTGCAGAACGAGATTCAACTTCGTAGAATGGCAGAAATCATTCATAGAAATTGTGAATTCTAGTC
>JAAEPP010000258.1 GCA_024232495.1 Flavobacteriaceae bacterium | reverse complement strand
TCCCAATGAAACTTAGTGAAAACTTAGCCCCGCATTAAGAGTTCACCTCAATTTCTTATAAAGTACGTATTTTCCATGGAATGAAACGATTTCGTTTGCTCTAAAATGTTGTTAACATACGTATTACAACAGTTCTACCAATGGAAACAGCCTAGAACTTATAAACCCGAGGGTTTCTTATAGTTCCCGTTGAAACTTAGTGAAATCTTAGTTTTCGCAATAAGAGTTCACCTCAATTTCTTATAAAGTACGCATTTCCCATGGGATAAAACGATTCCGTTTGCTGTAAAATGTTGTAAACATACGTATTACTACAGTTCTGTCCATGGGAACAGCTTACAACTTATTACTTCGATGGTTTTTTTATAGTTCCCCATGCAACTTAGTGACAACTTAGCCCCGCAATAAGAGTTCACCTCAATTTCTTATAAAGTACGCATTTCCCATGGAATAAAACGATTCTGTTTGCTCTAAAACGTTGTAAACATACGTATTACAACAGTTCTGTCCATGGGAACAATTT
>JAAEPP010000257.1 GCA_024232495.1 Flavobacteriaceae bacterium | reverse complement strand
TATGTTTACAACGTTTTAGAGCAAAGAGAACCATTTTATTCCATGCAAAAAGCGTACTTTATATAAAATAAAAAGGTTAACTCTTATTGTAGACATAAGTATTTACTAAGTTTCATGGGAAACTATAAGAATCCCTCGGTGTTATAAGTTTTAGGCTGTTCCCATGGACAGAACTGTTGTAATCCCTATGTTTACATCGTTTTAGAGGAAACGGAATCGTTTTGTTCCATGCCAATCGCGTACTTTATCAGAAATTAAGGTGAAATGTTATTGCACCGCTAATTTTTCACTAAGTTTCATGGGAAACTATAAGAAACCCTCTGTGTAATAAGTTCTAGGCTGTTTCCATGGACAGAAATGTTGTAATACGTATGTTTACAACGTTTTAGAGCAAACGGAATCCTATTATTCCATGCAAAAGGCGTACTTTATAAGAAATTAGGGTAAACTCTTATTGCGGGGCTAAGTCTTCAGTAAGTTTCATTTGGAACTATAAGAAACCCACGGTG
>JAAEPP010000256.1 GCA_024232495.1 Flavobacteriaceae bacterium | reverse complement strand
TTGGAACATAATATAAAAGAAAAACCCTTAACATATTGATTAACAATATTATAAGGGTTTAAAATAGTGACCTCGACAGGATTCAAACCTGTAACCCTCAGAGCCGAAATCTGATATTCTATTCAGTTGAACTACGAGGCCATTTAATGTTGATTAACAACAATTAAAAACTAGTTATTTTAAAAGATTTTTTAAATCTTTAATGGTATTATCAGGATTCGGTGATTTAAAAACATAACTTCCTGCTACTAATACATCTGCTCCAGCTTCAACAAGTTTTTTTGCGTTTTTATTAGTCACTCCACCGTCCACTTGAATCATTGCAGAAGAATTTTTCCTGAGAATCATTTCTTTTAATTTTTCTACTTTGGAATAGGTGTTTTCAATAAAACTTTGTCCTCCAAAACCAGGATTTACACTCATAACTAAAGCTAAGTCAATATCTTGAATGGTATCTTCTAATTGCATTACATTGGTATGGGGGTTTAGAGCTACTCCGGCTCTCATTCCTTCATTTTTAATAGCTTGGATTGTTCTATGCAAATGATTACAAGCTTCAAAATGTACCGTTAAATAATCCATTCCTAAATCTGCAAAAGTTTTAATATATCGATCGGGATCTACAATCATTAAATGTGCATCTAAAGTTTTTGTTGCATGCTTCGCTATCGTTTTAATAATAGGCATTCCGTAAGAGATATTTGGCACAAATACACCATCCATTACATCTAAATGAAACCAATCAGCTTCACTATGGTTAACCATCTCCACATCTCTTTGTAAATTTCCGAAATCTGCTGCTAAAATTGATGGGGCAATCTGTATTTTACTCATAGAATAACTCAAAAATTAATTACATTACAAAAGTACTAATAATAAAGTGAAAATTGATTCTGAAGTTGAGCGGTATTTTTAAATAAAATAGAATCAAAAAACCTTTGACGAAGCCAAAGGTTTTTGATACAAAATTAGATTGAATAGGATAGTAGGTATTATCCTAAATAGGTCTTCAGTATTTTAGACCTAGTAGTGTGTTTTAACCTTCTGATCGCTTTTTCTTTAATTTGCCTAACACGTTCACGCGTAAGATCAAATGTTTCCCCAATTTCTTCTAGAGTCATTGGATGTTGGTTTCCTAGTCCAAAATATAATCGAACAACGTCAGCTTCGCGCGGGGTTAAAGTTTCTAGAGCTCTTTCAATTTCTGTTCTTAAAGATTCGTGTAAAAGACTACGATCTGGATTGGGAGATTCTCCACTTCTTAAAACATCATATAAATTTGAATCTTCTCCTTCTACCAAGGGAGCATCCATGGATACGTGTCGCCCAGAATTTTTCATAGATTCTTTAACGTCGTTTATAGTCATATCCAACTCTTTTGCTATTTCCTCAGCTGAGGGAGGACGCTCATGAGCTTGCTCTAAGTAGGCAAACATTTTATTAATTTTATTGATGCTTCCAATTTTATTTAACGGAAGGCGAACAATTCGAGATTGTTCTGCTAGTGCTTGAAGAATAGATTGACGAATCCACCAAACAGCGTAAGAAATAAATTTAAATCCACGTGTTTCGTCAAAACGTTGAGCAGCTTTAATAAGTCCTAAATTACCTTCGTTTATTAAATCTGGTAAAGTCAAACCTTGATTTTGATATTGTTTAGCAACAGAAACAACAAATCGTAAATTAGCTTTTGTCAACTTTTCTAAAGCAATTTGATCTCCTGCTTTAATACGTTGTGCTAATTCCACTTCTTCGTCTGCAGTAATTAAATCGACTTTTCCAATTTCTTGTAGATATTTGTCTAATGAAGCCGTTTCACGATTGGTAACCTGCTTGGTAATTTTAAGTTGTCTCATGGGGTATATTTTTATTTTTTATTGCCTATTGTATTATACGTAATTGAGATGCGAAAAGTTACAAAAGGTTGTATCTTTTATTATTTATTTTTAAATAAGCAAAAAAAAACCTCCAATATGGAGGTTTCTTGTCTAATTAAATGAGTTTTAATCTCTATTTCGGTTGTTGCCTCTATTTCGATTATCTCTATTTCGATTGTCTCTGCCTCGGTCATTACGCTCACGAGGCGGGCGTTCCACAAATCCCTCAGGTTTTGGTAAAATTGCTTTACGAGAAACTTTCTCTTTTCGAGTTCGTTTGTCTACACCAAAATATTTAACATCAAAAACGTCTCCCATGTTAACTACATCAGAAACGTTTTCTGTACGTTCCCAAGCTAATTCTGAGACATGTAATAATACTTCATTTCCTGGAGCCTCCATGTATTCAACAACAGCACCAAAATCAAGCATTTTGATCACTTTTACTTCATAAACGCTTCCAACTTCAGGTTTGAATAATAAAGAATCTATTTTTGCCATAACAGCATCAATACCTGTACTACCTACTCCTAAAATTTCTACAATACCTTCTTCAGTCACAGGATCTTCATTGATTACGATGGTCGTTTCAGTTTCTTTTTGCATCTCTTGAATTACTTTACCACCGGGACCGATTAGCGCACCAATAAATTCGTTAGGAATTCTTCGAGTCACCATTGTTGGCGCATGTTCTTTTACGCTTTCAGCTGGTTCAGCTATTGTATCTGTCAATTTACTTAATATGTGTAAACGGCCGTCACGTGCTTGTTGTAGTGCATTCACTAATATTTCATAGGAAAGTCCTTTTACTTTTATATCCATTTGACAAGCCGTAATTCCTTCGGCAGTTCCTGTCACTTTGAAATCCATATCACCTAAGTGATCTTCATCACCTAAAATATCGGATAATACAGCATACTTTCCTGATTCAGCATCCGAAATTAATCCCATAGCAATTCCAGAAACAGGTCTTATCATTTGAACACCCGCATCCATAAGTGCCATTGTACCAGCGCAAACAGTTGCCATGGAAGAAGAACCATTAGATTCTAGCACTTCAGATACTACACGAACTGTATAAGGACAATCCTCTGGAATCATACCTTTTAAGCCTCGTTGTGCAAGGTTACCATGACCTACCTCTCTTCTAGAAGTACCTCTTAATGGTCTTGCTTCACCTGTACAAAAAGGAGGGAAGTTATAATGTAAATAGAAATTTTCTTCTCCTTCAAAGGATGGCATATCTATTTTATTTGCATCCCTGGAAGTTCCTAAAGTAACGGTTGCTAAGGCTTGTGTTTCGCCACGAGTAAATACAGAAGAGCCGTGTGTTGATGGTAAGTAATCTACTTCACACCAAATTGGTCTTATTTCATCTGTTTTACGACCATCTAATCGCAAACCTTCATCTAAGGTTAAGTTTCTGATGGCAGCTTTTTCTGCTTTTGCATAATATTTTGAAACTAAATCGCCAAAATCTTCCAATTCCTCTTCAGAAAAAGTTGCTTTAATTTCTTCTTTAATTTCAGAGAAAGCCATACCGCGTTCTTTTTTGGAAGAACCAGCTTTGGCAATGGCATAAACTTTATCGTAAGCCATATCGTATATTTTTTTCTCTAAGTCCGCATCTTCACGTTCTCCTTCATACTCGCGTACTTCTTTTTTTCCGAATGCCTCTGCCAAACGTACTTGAGCAGCACATTGTACTTTTATGGCTTCGTGAGCAAATTTAATAGCGTCAGCCATTTCTTCTTCAGAAATCTCGTCCATTTCACCTTCTACCATCATTACAGAATCAGCTGATGCTCCGATCATCATATCGATATCAGATTCTGCTAATTGCGCTCTAGTTGGGTTAATAACGAACTCACCATTTACTCGTCCAACTCTTGCCTCAGATATGGCGCACTCAAATGGGAAATCTGATAATTGAATAGCTGCTGATGCCGCTAAACCTGCCATTGCATCTGGCATTACGTTTTCGTCATGAGACATTAATTGAATCATTACTTGTACTTCAGAATGATAGTCTTTCGGAAACAATGGACGTAAAACACGATCTACTAAACGCATCGTTAATACTTCGCCATCGCTAGGCCTTGCCTCTCTTTTAAAGAAACCACCTGGATAACGACCAGCCGCAGCAAATTTTTCTCTGTAATCTACCGTTAATGGTAAAAAGTCTACAGGACTTTGTTTGTAATTGGATACAACAGTACATAATAACATACATTTTCCAGATTGTACCACTACGCTACCATGCGCTTGTTTTGCTAATTTTCCGGTTTCGATAGATATTTCTCTACCATCACCGAGGTCGATGACCTCACTAAATGTTTTTGGAATCATAATTTTTAATTATGCTCTACTTATGTAGAGCAGTTAACAATGGTCAATATTCGATTTTACGAATATAGTTGTTGTGTTGTGTGTAGTTGACCAATGAAAAACTTACTGTAGCTTTTCTGATTAAACTCTATGAGTTTATTTTGTTATTTCTCTAAAACAGAGAATTTTGTTAAAAGGACACTAGAAAATAAAAAGGGAGCACAAGGCTCCCATATATTATTTACGTAAATTTAAATCTTTCACAATTGCACGGTATCTCAAAATATCTTTTTTCATTAGATAGTTTAAAAGAGATCTTCTTTTACCTACTAATTTTACCAGTGAGCGCTCTGTATTAAAATCTTTATGATTTTGTTTTAAGTGCTTCGTTAAATGGTCAATTCTGTAAGTAAATAGTGCGATTTGTCCTTCAGCAGACCCCGTATCTTTATTTGATTTGCCGTGTTTTTTGAAAATTTTTCCTTTTTCTTCAGGTGATAAATACATGCCAATATTATTTTAAATGATTTTTATGTACAGATTACCGCTTTGATAATCAGGCGGCAAATATATTGTTTTTCTTTTTAATTAGATGTAATAATTGCTTTTTTTAAGCGGTTTTTTCTCTAAGCGGTCTATTTAATATCAAATCAATGTAGAGATTGATTTTAGATTTTAAATCCTTACGATGCGAAATAAAATCTAAAAACCCATGTTCTTGAAGAAATTCAGCGGTTTGAAAACCTTCTGGTAATTCTTTTCCAGTGGTGTCTCTCACGACACGAGGACCTGCAAAAGCAACCAATGCACCAGGCTCACTTATGTTAATGTCACCTAACATAGCAAACGATGCTGTGGTGCCTCCAGTAGTTGGATCTGTACATAACGAGATGTAGGGTATTTTTGCTTCAGCTAGTTGAGCTAATTTAGCAGATGTTTTGGCTAATTGCATTAAGGATAGTGCTGCCTCCATCATCCTAGCACCTCCACTTTTTGAAATGATCATAAAAGGTAGTTTTTTATTAATAGCGTAACCAGCCGCTCTAGCTATTTTTTCACCAACAACACTTCCCATAGATCCTCCAATGAAACTAAAATCCATACAAGCAATAACAATATCTTCTCCCATCGATTTACCAACAGCTGTCCTTACGGCATCATTGAGCTTTGTTTTTTCTTTGGCTTGTTTTAAACGATCGGTGTATTTTTTTGTATCCTTGAATTTTAAGGGATCTTTTGAAGTAAGTTTTGAGTTTAATTCTTTGTAGGTATCATCGAATAATATTTCAAAATATTCGTTGCTCCCTATTCTTACGTGATAACCATCTTCAGGGCTTACGTAAAAATTTCTCTCCAATTGTTCGGTGTCAACAATCTTTCCGGTAGGAGATTTATACCAAAGTCCTTTTGGGACATCTTTTTTTTGTTCTGTAGGAGTTTGAATTCCTTTTTTTGTTCTTTTAAACCAACTCATAGTTTGTAATGTTTTACATTTTTAGAATTGCAAAATTGCAACTATCGTCTTAGAAATAAATTATAAAGTGTTAACGTTATTAAGGTCTTTAAAAGCTTGCTTTAATCTTGTTTTAAAGGTAGCTTCACCTTCGCGGAGCCACTTTCTTGGATCATAATACTTTTTATTAGGTAAATCTTGACCATCAGGGTTTCCAATTTGTGTTTTTAAATAATCGATATTATGATTCATGTAGTCTCTAATCCCTTCGCTGAAAGCGAATTGTAGATCAGTATCAATATTCATTTTTATAACTCCGTATCCAATAGCTTCTCGAATTTCATCTAAGGTAGAACCACTACCTCCATGGAACACAAAATCTATGGGGTTAGGCTCGGTATCGTATTTTTTTTCAACAAATTCTTGAGAATTCTTTAATATAATTGGTGTTAGTTCAACATTTCCTGGTTTGTATACTCCGTGAACATTTCCAAATGCAGCAGCAATTGTAAATTGATTGCTTATTTTAGAAAGTTCCTCATACGCATAGGCAACTTCTTCAGGCTGCGTATAAAGTTTTGAAGAATCCACATCACTATTGTCGACTCCATCTTCTTCTCCGCCGGTAATTCCTAGTTCAATTTCTAAAGTCATACCTATTTTAGCCATTCTTTCAAGATATTTTTTACAAATCTCAATATTTTCCTCAATGGGCTCCTCTGATAAATCAATCATATGAGAACTGTAAAGCGGTGCGCCTGTTTCTTTAAAATACTTCTCGCCAGCATCTAATAAACCGTCAATCCAGGGCAATAATTTTTTTGCACAATGATCAGTGTGAAGTATCACTGTCGCTCCATAAGCCTTTGCCATTTCATGAACATGTTTTGCTCCAGCTATACCACCAGCTATTGCGGCTTTCTGATGTTCGTTTGAAAGCCCTTTACCTGCATTAAAATGTGCTCCTCCATTTGAAAATTGAATGATAACAGGAGAATTTAACTCAACAGCAGTTTCTAGTACAGAATTTATACTATTGGTTCCAATAACATTGACCGCAGGTAAGGCAAACCCTTTATCTTTGGCATATTGGTGTATTTTTTGTACTTCTTTTCCGGTAGCTACACCCGGTTTGATTGAATGACTCATAGTTGTATTGTTAGTTAGCAAAAATAATAAAATATTATGGTTTAAAATGGATAGTTGATTCCAATATTATAGACGGCATTCCCAAAATTATAATCTGTAAACCATCTGCTTTCTTTTGGGTACGAAGGGTCATAAGTTTTAAAACCTATATCCAACCTAAAAACAAAAAAACCAAAGTCATAACGCAATCCAAATCCAGAAGATATAGCAATATCTTGTAAATCTTTTAAACTTGTAAATGTTTCTTCTGGTTCTGTAATATTGTCAAGAGTATTCCAAATATTTCCAGCATCAACAAACAGCGCTCCATTAAAAGCATCAAATAATTTAAATCGATACTCATTGTTAATAGTTATTTTAAAATTCGCTTCATTAAAATCTAAGACACCACCGCTACTACCAGGACCTAACTCATAGGCCTGCCATCCTCTATTGTCATTACCTCCTCCTGCGAAATAACTTCTTGTAAAAGGGATGCTTTTACTATTTCCATAGGGAACTGCAATACCTACAAAACTTCTAAATGCAAATTTATTTTGATAATTTAAATCCCAATGTTTGATGTATTCGGCTTCTGCTTTTATATATTGAGAATAAGCAACGTCATTTATTAGATAACTTCCTAAGGAATCTTTTGGAGTGTCTATTGCTTTTGCTAATTCGTTAAGTATTAATCCTGCAGATTCTATTTTCCATCGAATTCTATAGAAAGAGTTGTCTTTTATACTCTCCCGTGTATCCTTAGTCCAGGTAAAGTTCATTGCTAAGATTAAGTTATTTTCAGTAAGTCTTTTTTGTCTTTCAAAAATACTTAAAACATCTTCTTGCTGTTCTGAATTTAGGTTTAATGGATTGGTAATGTCTAAAGATTGAGTCAAAAACTCACTAGTTTCTTCAGGTATTTGGAGTTGTCTGTTTTCTGGATCATCAAATTCATAGTCAGATTCAATAGCTATATCATTTAAACTATTGTAGGAACTTGTATATACATTGTAATAATTTTCTGGATTTAAATTTCTTACAAATTGAATATTAAATAAGTCAAGATGATTGGTTATTTTAACTTTAGGTTTCCAGCGATAGTTGTAAATTAAATTAATATTTTGTCTATCCAAACCAATATTATTTTGATTTGTAAAACCAATAGTTGCTGAAGTTGACGGTGACATTGATTTTGGGATGAGCTTTTCTGTTTTTACAGGAAAAATAATCCTAGGGAATATAAGTTTCATGTCAGCTCCTATATCTGAATTGTTAAAAAATCGACTCTCATTATCTCCAGCATCTTTTGATGAACCAACTCTTCCCTTTGCCGATATTTCGAATATTTCAGCTCGTTTGAAAACATTTCTAATAGAAAATGAGGCTTTAAAACCGATACCAAATTGTTGGATTGTAGAGGTAAAAGCATCAAAATCTAAACCTAACGAATATTTTTTACGAGATGTCAATAATACGGTGGCTATTAAATGGGTTCCTGTTGAATCTCTTGGGTCTTCAACATAGGATATTTTTGGATACTTAAATATTTTTAAATCACTTATCTGACTATAGGTTAAACTTCGCTCCGAATCTTTAAAAATTTTTCCTGGAGAAATAGCGATTGCATCAGTTATTGCTTTTGGGAAATATTTTAATTTGTCATAACTATAAAGATGATATCCATTATATTCGATAGAATCAGAGATGGTCTCATTTCTGTTCTTATAATTATAATCAGTTACAAGCTGTACTTCACTAATTTTGTAAATTTTAAAGGGTTCGGTTCTAGTGGTATCGTTTTCCCTGATTTTTTGATCAGGTATTTTATACACAATATTTACTTTATGATTCGTGTTTACGGAGTCTGCTTCAAATTCAATATAACTTGGATCAAAATAATATAAGCCTGAATTTCTGAAAATTTTAGAAACACGCTCCCGCTCTTTGTTAAAGTCAATTGATGAATACTGATTCCCTTTTATAATTAAAGATTTATTTTGAATGGTGCCAAATAAAGAATCCACAATTGGTGAATTTATTTCTTTTTCAATGGTGCCGATTTCATAGGGAGTGTTTTTTTTAATATAATAAGTTATTGCTGCACGTTTATTTTTAAGAGTGTCAATTTTATAGCTAGTTTCGGTATTAAACCACCCAAAACTTGAATAGTAATTATTTATATATTGAAGATTGTTTTCTAACTTTTTTAAATCAATAATAGTTGGTTGGTTCCCAATTTTTTGAAGCCATTTATTGAATCCAATAAAACTTGTAGCCATTTTGTCTACCTGTTTTTTTGAATAGATATGATTCATTCTTTTCTCTCTATTTGGCTTATTTTGGAGCCAATTTTGAAATGTAGAATCTGGTTGTGTTTTTGCTAAGTTGAAAAGATGAAGACTCAATGGTACACCAAGAACTTTTTTATTGGGTTGCTGGTAAATTAAATTTTTAGTTTTGAAGTCTTTATTTATAACACTGTCTAAAATTATCGTGTTTTTAGTGAGTAAATATTTCTCACTAGGAACTCGTTTAACAGCATTACAAGAAACAATTACTATAGTTAATCCTAAAAATAATGATATTTTTGTCAGAGTTTGAGTCAAATTCCTTTATTTAATAACTTCAAAAATACATTATTTTGATAAGCAAAAGTCAAATTAAATTAATAAGAAGCTTACAGCAAAAAAAGTATCGTAGTAAATTAAAATTATTTGTAGCAGAGGGGCCAAAAGTTATCAATGAGCTATTGACGGCTAAATTTAAATTACATTCTTTATATGCTACCGTCGAGGACCTATTTACAGGCGTCAATTCTGAAATAATTTCTGATGAAGAAATTTCAAAAATTAGTTTTTTGAAAAATGCAAATAATTCGGTAGCTATTTTTACTATTCCAGAACAAAAAAAACCTAGAAAAGAAGGAATAACTCTACTTTTAGATTCAATCAGAGATCCTGGTAATTTAGGAACCATAATAAGGTTGTCAGATTGGTTTAATGTATCTAATATAATTTGTTCATCAGATAGTGTAGATTGTTTTAATCCTAAAGTTATTCAAGCAACTATGGGTTCTATATCAAGGGTAAGTATTAGTTATTGTGATTTGACAAAATACTTGTCTTTAAGCGATCTTCCTGTTTATGCTGGGACCATGGATGGAAAAAATATTTATAAAGAAAAACTACCAGAAAATGCAATTGTTATTGTAGGTAATGAAGCAAATGGAATTTCTGATACCTTGTTAAACTTAACTACACATAAAATCGGAATCCCTCGATTTGGCAACGATCATCAAACGGAAAGTCTAAATGTAGCTGTAGCTACTGCAATATTATTTAGTGAATTTAAAAGATTTACTGAATAGTAAAATTAATAAATACTCCTCGCGAGGTCATTTTTTCAATATTTTTTGTCCAACCACTGTTTGGGTTTTTATCTCTAACTAATTGATCGTTTAGCCCAAAAACACCCCGAATTGAGGGAGTAAATTTAAAATAATAAAGATAAATATCGATTCCAAATCCCAACTCATAACTAAAATTACTGCTGGTGGATCTGAATGTTCCTGTTGCATTATCTTCAGGGTTATCTTCGTTACTTGCCAAATTAAAAGATGTGGAAAAACCTCCGATTAAAAAGGGTTTAATATTATTCAACCTTTTTGTAGATACTTTTAAAAGCAAAGGGATATGTATATAGGTAGCTTTAACTTCTCTTAAATTATCTTTTGGGTCTGTAAAACCAGGAAAAACAAGATTTCTTTTTGTGAAGCTTAATCCAGGTTCTAGCCTTAAGTCAAAGTAGTTGCTGATTCTCAAGTTTCCTAACAACCCAACATTAAAACCAGTTTCTCCAGTAACTAAAATATCGGTATTATCACCCTGGTTTTGCTCTTTATAATCAAAATAATAATCGTAATTATTAAAACCAAGATAATAGCCCCATGACAATGTTTTTTTATCAATATTTGCCCTATTCAGGATTCTTTCTTTACTAAATAATTGTGCCTTTGCAGTTTGTGCAACAAGCAATATCAAAAGAAAAATAACTGTTTTTTTCATTATAATTTGGTGGCAGTGTAAATAGTTGCTACGCCAAAAGTTTGTGGTTTGTTTTTCACATTTATAAACCCAATTTTTTGTAAAATATTGTTGAGTTTGGTGCCGTAAGGAAAAATTGATGCACTTTCACTGAGATAATCATAGGCAACTTTATCTTTTGAAAATAGTTTTCCAATAATAGGAAGTAAAATTTTTGAATGAAACTGATATCCCTGTTTGTATGGAAATTTTGTTGGTACAGAAGTCTCAAGAATAATTAAAAGCCCATTTGGTTTTAAAACTCTTAAAATTTCTGAAAGACCCTTTTCTAAATTATCAAAATTTCTAATCCCAAAAGAAACTGTAATTGCATTAAAACTATTTTCATCGAAGGGCAATGCTTCAGAATCACCTTTGATAAAATTAATTTTACTTTCTAACGTAGTATCAATGACCTTTTTTCTTGCAACGGATAACATTCCCTCAGACAAATCCAATCCTATAATTTTAGAAGCTTCAGTTTTTTCAGCAAACTTAATAGCCAAGTCTCCGGTGCCAGTTGCTATGTCTAAAATACTTTCCGGTTGGTGTTGTATGATATATTTTAAAACTTTTTTTCTCCATTTTAAATCGGTTCCAAAAGAAATTAAACGATTTAGACCATCATAGTTTCCAGAAATGGTGTCAAACATTTTCTCTACTTGTTCTTTTTTGTTTAAACTTGAGTCTTTATATGGAGTAACTTTTTTGTCTAATGTCATAGCGGCCGTAAAATTACATATTTTTTGGTATAAGTTTATCTATTTTTATGAAAATAGATTTGTGATTTCCAAAGAGTTGGTTTTATTTTATTTCAATACATTTGTATTCTCATATTCATTTGTTTACCATGAAAATAATTATAGCAGGATCTGGAGAAGTAGGATTTCACTTAGCCAAGCTCCTGTCTTTTGAGTCACAGGATATTATCTTAATTGACGTGAATAGAGAGTCTTTAATCTATGCAAGTACGCATTTGGATATTAGAGTAGTCAGAGGTAATGCGACTTCGATTTCTGTTTTAAAAGATGCACAAGTTAGTGACGCAGACTTATTTATAAGTGTAACCTCAAGCGAGACTACCAATATAACTGCTTGTGTGTTAGCCAAACAATTAGGTGTTAAACATACTATTGCTAGAATTTCAAATACAGAATTTATTCACAATAAAGATGAAGTAGGGTTCGAAAAAATAGGAATTGACGAATTAATTTCACCAGAATCATTAGCTGCAAAAGAGATTGAACTATTGCTAAATCAAAGTGCATTTAACGACACATTTGAGTTTGAGGATGGTGCGCTTTTAATGATTGGTCTTATTCTTTCGAGAACTACAGCATTCGTAGGAAAAACAGTTCAAGAAGTCGCTGAATTGTATCCAAATTTAGAATACATGCCAATTGCTATACAGCGATATGCTACTCAATATACAATCATACCAAGAGGAGACACACAATTTAAAGAAGGGGATCAAGTATATTTTACGACTACCCAAAAAGGGATAGATGAGATCTATAAATTGACTCGAAAAGTTAGAATCGAAATTAAAAATGTGATGATTTTAGGAGCTAGTAATATAGGATCTAAAACTGCAAGAGATCTATGTAATCACGGTTTTAAAATAAAATTAATAGAAAAAAGTAAAGATAAAGCTTTTGATATTGCTGACGCTATTCCTGATTGTCTTGTCATTCACGGTGATGGTAGAGATGTTGATTTACTCGATGAAGAGCAAATTTGTGATATGGATGCATTTATAGCAGTAACTGGAAATAGTGAAACAAACATCATGTCATGCTTAGTTGCTAAATCTAAAGGGGTTAAAAAGACCATAGCATTGGTAGAAAATATGGATTACTTTCAATTATCACACTCCATTGGTATTGATACACTAATCAATAAAAAATTATTAGCTGCAAACAATATTTTTCGATATATAAGACAAGGAGAAATTGTTGCAATGACAAAGCTTAACAACATGAATGCTGAAATTTTAGAATTTTTAGTCACCCCTAAATCAGTTGTTTGCAATAAATTAGTTAAAAAAATAGATTTCCCTCGATCAGCAATTATTGGTGGAATTATTAGAGATGGCGAAGGTATGATTGCGCTGGGAGATTTTAATATTATTGCAGGAGATCGAGTCGTAGTCTGTTGTCTTCCTCAATCAATAAAAAAGGTAGAAAAATTATTTGTTTAATGAGTTCATTTGTTAAATTGAATTTTAAAATTATCTTCCACCTGATGGGTTTGCTTATCATGGTTAACGGGGGTTTTATGCTTTTAGCCACCCTTGTTAGTTTTTACTATAAAGATGGAGTTGAAAAAGAGATGTTAGAAGCAGGTCTGGTAACCTTATTGATAGGTTTAATCTTGATGCTTTTAACTCGAAATAAGCGTAAAGAACTTCAAAAAAGAGATGGTTATGTAATTGTAACTTTCGGCTGGATTTTTATGTCATTAGCAGGAACACTTCCATACCTTTTTACAGACTCTATCCCAAGTTTTACAGATGCATTCTTCGAAACCATGAGTGGGTATACTACAACAGGAGCTTCAATTTTAAATGATATCGAAATTATTCCTAAAGGGGTGTTGTTTTGGAGAAGTATAACTCATTGGATAGGAGGTATGGGAATTATTGTTTTGGCAATCGCTATTCTCCCTTTATTAGGAATTGGAGGAATGGAGCTTTTTGCTGCTGAGGCTCCTGGACCTAGTAATGATAAATTACATCCAAGGATTACAGATACTGCTAAAAGACTATGGTTAATTTATGTCGGCTATACTTTAGCAGAAACAATTTTACTAAAAGTCGCTGGAATGACGTTATTTGATGCGGTTAATCACTCTTTAAGTACACTAAGTACCGGAGGGTTTTCTACAAAGAACTCAAGTATCGCTTTTTGGAATGATCAGCCCATTATCCAGTATATTATTATTTTGTTTATGTTTTTAGCGGGTACGAATTTTGTTTTAAGTTATTTTGCTTTCAAAACAAGATTTAGTAAAATCCTTAAGGACGAAGAATTTAAATTTTATATTTTTTCAATAGTGATTTTCACTATCATGGCTTCAATAATGATTTATTTTCAGACCGATGTATCTCGTTCATCTTTCAGTCATCCAATGGTATGGGGTAAATTTGAAAGTAGTTTTAGACATAGTGCCTTTCAAATTATTGCAATAATTACTACCACGGGTTTTGTCAGTGCTGATTATACTTTGTGGACTCCTTTTTTAACTGTTTTCTTTTTTGGATTGATGTTTCTTGGAGGCTCAGCTGGATCAACAGCCGGTGGAGTTAAAATTGTAAGACATATAATATTGATAAAAAATGGATGGACTGAATTCAGAAGAACACTTCATCCAAGAGCTATTTTACCCGTAAGATATAATACAAAGGCAGTTCATCAACCAATTGTATTTAATATTTTAGGATTTTTTATTTTGTACCTGTTGTCATTTATCGTTGGTGTTTTAGTGTTTTCTCTTTTAGGCTTAGATTTCCAAACTGCATTAGGTGGAGCTGTATCAAGTCTTGGTAATGTTGGTCCTGCGCTCGGAGATTTAGGGCCTGGTTATAATTACTCGGGATTATCTAATGCAGCAAAATGGTGGTCAGCTTTTTTAATGTTGATCGGGAGATTAGAACTGTTTACAGTTTTGATATTATTAACACCTTATTTTTGGAGAAATAGATAATTGCTTCTGATCTTGGGGCTTAAACCAAAGCTTTCTTAATTCTTTTACAAGCTTCTTTAATAGCTTCTTCTGACGCCGCATAAGAAATCCGGACACAATTAGGGTTTCCGAAAGCCTCTCCCGTTACGGTAGCAACATTCGCTTTTTCTAGTAAATACATTGAAAAATCTGAGGCTGTATTGATGGTTGTTCCTTTTATAATTTTTCCAAAATAATAGGATATGTCAGGAAAGACATAGAATGCGCCTTGAGGCTGGTTGGTTTTAAAACCTGGTATTTCTACAAGTAATCCTAATATTAATTTTCTTCGCTCTTTAAAAGCATCGATCATGTATTTTATTTTTTCAGGAGAACTTTCTAGAGCAGTTATAGTTGCCCGTTGCGCAATACAATTTGCTCCACTAGTAATTTGACCTTGCATTTTATTACAGGCTCTTGCTATCCAGTCTGGAGCTCCTATGTATCCAATTCTCCATCCAGTCATTGAATACGCTTTCGAGACTCCATTGACAACTACGGTTCGATTGTACATGTCTTCGAAAACTGCCATAGAGGTATGTTGTCCTGTAAAATTGATATGCTCATATATTTCATCACTAATTACGATAATCTCGGGATAATCAATTAAAACGTCTGCCAAAGCTCTTAATTCTTCTCTAGAATATACAGAACCACTAGGATTACACGGAGAGCTGTAAATCATCATTTTTGTTTTCGAGCTTATGGATGCTTTTAAGCTTTCGGGAGTAATTTTAAAATCAGATTCTATAGAAGTTGGTATTTCTACAGGAACTCCACCTGCTAATTTACTTATATCGCTGTAACTAACCCAGTAAGGTGCAGGTAAGAGCACTTCATCTCCTTCATTTAACAAAACCATAGCCAGGTTTGCGAGTGATTGTTTAGCTCCAGTAGAAACGACTATTTGGTTAGATGTATAAATTAAATCATTATCACGTTTGAATTTTGTGATAATAGCATTCTTCAAATCACCATATCCATCAACAGGAGTGTACGAATGATAGTTATCTTTTACTGCTTTTATGGCAGCATCTTTTACAAATTCAGGAACATTAAAATCTGGTTCACCAAGACTAAGTCCTATGATATCTTTTCCTTCTTCTCTTAATTCTCTGGCTTTTGCCGCCATTGCTAATGTGGCAGAGGTTGCCATGGCATTAATTCTTTTAGAAAGGTTTGGATTCATATGAAGATTATATAGTTAAAGCTGGTTTTTCGCCCAAGGATTTTAATTGTTTAAAATGCTCTAATATGGCTTTCCTAGTAGTTTTGTATTCGTTATAGGGCAAGTTAAATTCCAATGCAGTTTCTTTTACAATTTTTGCAATTTGCCCATAATGAATATGAGAGATGTGAGGGAAAACATGGTGTTCTACCTGATGATTTAGACCTCCAGTGTACCAGGAAATAAATTTATTTGTTGGAGCAAAATTTGCAGTTGTATAAAATTGATGCATTGCCCAAGTATGTTTCATATTTCCATTTTTGTCTGGTAATGGCATATCGGTTTTTGGTACCACATGAGCTAGTTGAAAAACGACACTTAATATAATACCTGCAGTGTAATGCATCATAAAAAAACCAATAAAAACTTTCCACCAAGCTAAGTCCAATACTAAAAGTGGTAACACAATCCAAATAGCATAATAGACTATTTTTGAAATAATAAGCTTAGTCCATTCAGTCGCAGGATTTGGAAATTTACCATAAGATAATTTTCGTTTTAGGTAATTATTCATCTGTTTGAAATCAGTTGTAATTGCCCAATTAATAGTTAATAATCCATATAAAAAAAAAGAGTAATATTTTTGAAATTTATGGATGTTAAACCACTTTGAATGTTTCGAAAAGCGGATAATTCTTCCTGCATCAATATCTTCGTCTTGGCCTTTAATATTTGTAAAGGTATGATGTAAAACGTTATGTTGCACTTTCCAATTGTAAACATTCCCAGCTAGTATGTAAATACTACTTCCCATTAACTTATTGACCCATTTTTTACTCGAAAAAGAATCGTGGTTGCTATCGTGCATCACGTTCATACCAACGCCAGCCATTCCTATTCCAATAATCACGGTTAATAAGAGTAATGTCCATTGTGGCATATCTATCGTTAGAATTAATATTAACGGAATGAAAAACATCGAAAACATTATAATGGCTTTGGTATATAATTTCCAATTACCAGTTTTTACAATATTTTTTTCTTTAAAGTATTGGTTTACTCTTTTGTTTAACGTCTTAAAAAACTTAGTTGAGTCTGATCTAGAAAAACTGACTTGTTTATAGTTCAAAATTTATGATTTTTTATTAGAATTACAAATTTACATTTCTTTAATGGATAACGAATATTTCTTTAGGTTATTTTTAACAAAGATAAGTACTTTTACAAAATACTTTTACCATGAAATTATTACTTAAATATTATCCTGATTTATCTGATCAACAAATTTCACAATTTGAAAAATTGAAAGAACTTTACAAGGATTGGAATATAAAAATTAATGTAGTCTCTCGAAAAGATATAGATGAACTATACCTTCGGCACGTTCTACATTCTCTAGGAATTGCAAAAATTCAAAAATTTATACCGGGCTCTAAGATTTTGGATGTTGGAACCGGTGGTGGTTTTCCTGGAATACCTCTTGCAATCTTATTTCCTGAAGTTCAATTTCATTTGGTAGATAGTATTGCAAAAAAAATTAAAGTTGTAAATGAAGTAGTAGCTGGTTTAAATCTTCAAAATGTGATTATTACCAACGCTAGGGTTGAATCTTTAAATGATCGATATGATTTTATTGTAAGTAGGGCAGTAGCGCAAATGGATACCTTTGTGCGATGGGTTTATCTCGCTGTATTAAAGAAAAACAACCATGAGCTTAAAAATGGAATTTTATATTTAAAAGGAGGTGATTTAACTGACGAATTATTAAATTTTCCAGCAGCTACAATTTATCCTCTTAACAATTATTTTGAGGAAGATTTTTTTGAAACTAAAAGTGTCGTTCATTTACCTCTAAAATTCAAAAAAAAATAAATAAAAAAACTCCGAAAATTACTTCGGAGTTTTTTATTTGGTAAAAATATTTGGTTATCTATTAATAATAAATTTATCTGTTTTAACTTGATTACCGTTGATGATTTTTATCAGGTAAGTTCCTGTTGTTAGCTTAGAAACGTCTATCTGTTGGTTAAGAGAAATATTATTTTCCAATAAAACAACTCTACCTAGTAGATCGAATACTTTGACCGATGAATTTTCAGCATTTTGAATATTTAGATTGTTTTTTGCGGGGTTAGGATAAATAACAACATTACCTAGAACGTTATCATTATTTCCTAGTTCTCCAACTGTTTTAAAATGAGCTTCTTCACCGAAGCCATAATTTCCAGGTGAATTATATACAACATCATTGTTGGTATCATATAAAACTATAGATCCACCTCCATTTCCAGCACTATCAAAAATTCTGAACCTATAACAATCGTCAGTTAATTCGAATTGTTCAACAACACTTTCATTGTTGCCATATGGACCACCACTGTATAAAGTTTCGCCACCAGCATTCATGATTTCCCAAGTGCATTGTGATCCTGCATTGTCTGTACTTAAGATCATATTGATCGTAGTTGTGTGCTCATTAGCAATATCAAAGTTTTCAGAAATCTGATTATCCGAATTATCGTCATCATCAGACAGTGAAATTTCAATAGTATTCACATCTTGAACTACATAGGAAATTGCAGGTAATTCAACAGTTTCGCTTTGTAGCGAAAGCAATGATCCGGTCCAGGTGAAATTTTGAGAAGCTCCTCCATTAACTGAGTAAGTAATTTCAACTTCTGTAAGGTCATTTTCTCCGAAATTTTGAATGGTGACATTAGGTGCAATATCAAATCCGCATTGTGGTAAAATTGCTTCTACTGATGTCGGACGCGCATTGTTCTCTGCTGAAAAATTGAAGTAAGTGGGATAAGTGCCACTTCCACTGGGGATCTTTTGTTGCGTTTCAGTGACAAAAGCTACTACTTCTAAATCTTCAATTTTTACAGGAACACCGTTATAATCGTCTGGGATGTCGTAGGTGTATGTTTCGTCAATAAACGTTCCAGCTGTCGTTGTTGAAATTGTTTGGCCCCATTGGCCTGTTAATAACCAAACTAATCGGTGCATATGATTGTACTCATTTCCCATATTCCCTCCTGTTTGAGGTCCCAACGTGTTGTTTTGTAATAAAGCTACGTTTAATTTATTAGTACTTTGAGTACTATTAGCTGTATAGAAGGCTTCAACGTGAACAATTATGGTATTAGTTTGAACGTCAATTTCTGCTTCAACTCCAACATTCACATCAGAGGATTGGCTGAGCGTTGTGTTAGAAGCTGAAGTCCAAGAGTTTCTACTCATTGCAGTTGTTCCTGATGAGCCTTGTTCCAACCCAGGAAAATTAGTTCTATTAACGGTGGCTGCTGGGTAGCCTACTAAACCAGATTGTGCAGCTATAGCTGAACCAAATGGTGTTCTAAAATCAGGTTCGTTTGCACCAGGATTTGCGTATCCACCAGTGTGAATGTTAATTATGAAAGCATCACCTGTATTATTGTTTTGAATATTTTGAGCTATGGTATGTCCGTCTGGGCAGTAAACACAATGAATACCGGTAAACTCTTCCAATACAACTTTTTTGTTTTCAGGATTAGTGCTTACAATTGTTTGAGCAAACACTGTTAGTGTGAAAAACGTAAATAATACGTTTAGTGTGTAATTTATTTTCATTTTTTTGGTTGGTTATTAATTTTAATTATTTATTAATTTTTTACATTAATGCTTGAATTTTACAATTAAAATGCTTGAATTATACAGTTTTTTGTCTTTTCAGTACTATAAGATGCTAAACATTTAGTCATATTAATGTCAAATATATGTTATTTTTTATTTAATTTTGCACTTTATTTAAACAACTAACCAAAAAAGTATGAAAAATACATTATTACTTATCGCAGTTTTCTTAACAACTTTTGCATTATTTGCACAAAACCCTTATACAATAACTGATCACGACGGTGAAGAAGTAACGGAAGGGATGGTAGTTACTATGAATAATTTTGGGGTTCCAGCTGGATCCTTTGATTATTTTGTTACTAATGATAGTGACGAAGATATTTATATGAGAATAGAATTTGTAAGCGCAGTGAATGCTGATGGAAGTGGTTTTGAATTGTGTTTCGATCAATGTTTTATTGATTTAGTTATTGGGCAATCTATACCACCTGCTCCAAACTTTGTGACAATCCCAGCAGGAGAAACTACTCCAAGCGGAAACCATTTTGCTGCTACTTTAGAAAGTACTGAAGTGCAAGATTATAATTTTAGGTTTTACCTAACTGATTCTGAAGGTACTGATATAGGAAACGACTTAAATTTCACGTATCGTTATGATCCTATTCTTGGATCGAACGATTTTAGAGAATTAGGAGTTTCAATAACCTCAACGGTTATCTTTAACAATATGGAAGTTTATGCTATGGAAGATATGAATATGGTCATCTACAATTTGCAAGGTCAATTAATAAATTCACAAATATTGAGTACAGGAAACCATACAATTAATATGTCTTACTTGAGTCCTCAAATGTATATTGTCAAGTTTAAAACGACAGAGGGAATTTCTAAGACTTTGAAAATTCTAAAAAAATAAAAATCATTCTAGATAAAAAAAGCTCCAAATTTTTGGAGCTTTTTTTATTTATTAATTTAAAAATTTACAGTTAAATTTGCTGTAAGACCTGTGTTTTCCGGCACAAATCTACAAACTCCACCAATACATATTAAACCTCCTCTTTGTCTACCATAATTCATAGCAAACCTTGTTCTGCCTTTAGAATAACTACCCCCCGCACTGTAGTAATGTATGTCTGTATCTCCATAATTCCAATTATCTGCAAGGTATAATGCAAAATTTGAATTAAAATTATACTCAAATACTCCGGCCACCCAATTTTTCCGATCCTTTTCAGCCCATAAATGTTGAGCAACAAGTCTAACAGATTTAGATCCTTTAATTTTATAAGTACCCTCTAAAACAGCAATGGAGGCTTTAATATCTTCTTCAACTGCTAAAGGTCCTCCGTATACAATACCTTTGTCAACAATCACATTTTGGAATGTTGCTACTCCACTCCATTTTTTGTTTATTTTCTTCTTGACTTCAACACTAACATCTCTAAATAAACGAGGTCCTTTACCAATAAATTCGGCTTTATACCACCTGTTTTCTATATGATATTCTGCATCTAAGCCAGCCCAATACGAAAAATTTCCAGCGATTTTTGTCCCGTATTTTCCGCCTAATAAAGTGCCTTTTTTAAACTTATAGTATAAATCTATCTGTGTTCCAACTTCACCTGCTCTTTGATCGTACGTTTCTATTATTAATCTTGGTTGTGCATTGTAAACATAGATATTAGTTAACATATAATCTTGTTGTTTGGTAAGTGCAGGGGTATAGCCAATAAGTTCTTGGTTATAAATATTTCCCTCAGCTAAACGATCTGCATAAAAAGAGAAGTTTTCTAACCTTCTGAAGGTGGCATTTATTCCAAGCCCTTTTTTAGCATACCCTAAATCAATTTGCATTGCAGTTCCATCATATAATTTGTTGGATGATAGTTGACCTTCGTTAGCAATTACATCCGGATCTTTGATGATGGCTTCTATACCTCCATAAAAATCTCCGGCTACAAAATTTAATCTTCCTCCATAGGCGTTTACAGTGCTGGGTATGGTATCATTTGTACCGTTATTTTGATATCGGCCAACATAACTAACACCTAAATCTAAATCTATACGATCAATTTTTAGTGCTTCGCTAATATTTAAGTTAGCATCAATACCTTGCGTTATTCCCTCAGAAACATCAAATCCATTTCTTGTTTTTCCGTAAATACCAGTTAAATCTAAATAGTCTGTTGGTGTGAAAATAACCCGAATTCCTTTTAAAGCATTGTTAATTCCTAGCTGTCGATCTTCCCAACTTCTTAGAATAAGTCCATTCCCAAATTGTTGATAAAAGTATCCAGCTGTTATATCTATTGTTTCGTGTTTAAAATTTAAGTAATAAGTTCCAATATCATTGTTTCCGTCAAATTTAGGAGAATAACCCAACAGAGCTGATGGTAAGTAGGATTCGTATTGGACGCCTGCTGTGAATTTTCCTAAATTGTAATCTAATCTGAAGTAATTATTTGATCTTAATTGATCTTTTGGAGCATCAAAGTTGAGTCCCTCATCATTTAATAGCCATTGAGTATTTGATTCAAATCCTCCAAAAAAATAGCCTGTATCTTGAGCAAATGTTAATGTGCTATATAAAATTGATGCAATTAGTAGTAATTTTTTCATTTGTAGTTGCTTCGTTTTTTGTTGATTTATAATGTTAGCTCTTTGATTTTTTCATAAAGCTCATCTTCCGATCCAGGACTGTAACCAGAATGTCTTAAAACAATTTTATTGTCTTTAACTACAATAGTAAGAGGCACCGTTGATGCTCCTAATGCACGTTTTAAATCGTTATTTGTATCTAATAAAATTTGATAATCCCATCCTTTTCCGTTAATTAAAGATTTTACTCTTTTTACAGTTCTGCTATCATCAACAGAGACTGCTATTAGTTCAACCCCAGTTTCCTCCTGCCATTCTTCATAAACATCACTGATAGCATCTAATTCTTTTATACAAGGAACACACCATGTTGCCCACAAGGAAATAATAACAACATTATTTTGGTCGGTAACTTCATGGAAGCTTATGGTTTTTCCTTCCATTGTTTTAAGGTCAACATTGGGAATATTGTCTTGAGAAAACACATTGAATGTAGTTAGAAGTACAAAAAGTAAAATATTTTTTTTCATGGGTTAGTTTTTATAATGAATGTTCAAAAATAATTTAATTATTTCAATAAACACTAAATAAATAATCAGATGCTAATAGGTTTTTTTATTTTTTTTAGAATCAATTATTTATTTTTCTAATTTCTATTACTTTTGTTTTTATTACTTTAAAAAAACTAACCTATGAAAAATTTCTGTTATGTATTATTAATTTTCACTGCTTTTGTTATATCATCTTGCAGTAGAACTGAAGATAATATTTCTTTATTACCACCTACTGCTGATATTGTAGTCGACGACTTAGTTAGAAAAACTTCTCTGCGAAACCAAGAAATTCCTTTCAAAATCATAAATGAATTAGGAGAAGATATTTCTTTGCAGGCAACATTTTTTGTTAATGATACAGAAATTCAAGGGAATATTTTTACTTCCGAAATAATTGGAGAATATCAAGTTTATGGTGTTTACACAGAAAATGGAACCGTCGTAACAACAAATACTGAAACGTTTGAGGTTATTATTCCAAAAAGAAAAGTAGTTGTTGAAGATTATACAGGTACTTGGTGCGGGTATTGTCCAATAGTCACTGCGGCAATTGACGACGCTCATAATATGACTGACGATCTAACAATTATAACAATTCACAAAACCGGGAGCGGTGATCCAGATCTTTTACACTTTCCACAAGTTGATGAATTGAGAGATGCATTTGGTGTTTTTGGTTATCCGACTGCAAAAATAAATAGAACAATTAATTGGAGTAATCCATACAGCTTAGACGAAATTACAAGCTTGGCTGGTATAGACACTAATATAGGGATTGCAATAAACTCCGAGCTCTCAACGGATACTAATGATTTAATTATTGAAGTTGAACTTGTGAATGAACAAAGTTTTGTGACTGGTGATAAACTCGTGGTTTATCTCCTCGAAAGTGGCATATTACAAGATCAGGTTAATTACTACAACGATGACCCGACAAGTCCATATTACCAGTTAGGAAATCCAATTCCTAATTTTGAGCAAAATCATGGTTTAAGAAATTCTCTGACAAATTTAACAGGAGATGCTATTTCAAGTACAGCTGCTTTAGCAACCTACAATAGAACTTTTTCTTTCTCAATACCTGAAAATTATAATACTGCGAATATGAGTGTAGTGGTTTTAGTGGTAAACAGTGATAATACCGCTTTAAATTCACAGTTTGCTGAGTTGGGAGAAAATAAACCTTACGAATAGATTCACAGATTCACACTGTTATTTATAAAAAAAACCTCAACTATTGTTGAGGTTTTTTTATGATTGTTTTTTTTAATTTATCCTAAAAAAGGATATCTATAGTTTGTAGGTGTAACAAAAGTTTCTTTAATCATTCTTGGTGATACCCATCGATAAAGATTTAACTTACTTCCAGCTTTATCATTTGTTCCACTTGCTCTAGCACCACCAAAAGGTTGTTGCCCTACAACAGCTCCTGTAGGCTTGTCATTTATATAGAAATTACCTGCGGCATTTTGTAATATTTTAACTCCTAGTTCTAGTGCATATCTATCTTCGCTAAACACTGCTCCAGTGAGCGCGTATTCACTTGTTTCGTCAACCAACTGAAGTGTTTCTTCCCAATGATCATCTTCAAAAACAAAAATCGTTACTACAGGACCAAATAGCTCTGTACACATTGTTGTGTATTTAGGATCTTTAGTTAAGATAACTGTTGGTTCAATAAAATATCCTTTGCTTTTGTCATAATTACCACCAACTATTATTTCAGCATTATCATCAGATTTTGCTTGATCTATATAGCTAGCTAATTTATCAAATGAGCCTTCGTGGATTACCGCTGTAATGAAATTACTCATATCTTCTGGAGAGCCCATTTTAAATGAGTTTACGTCATTTATAAGATTGTTTTTTACATCATTCCAAATACTTTTGGAGACATAACATCTACTTGCTGCACTACATTTTTGACCTTGAAATTCGAAAGCACCTCTTGCGATAGCTGTTGCCACCTGTTTTGGATTTGAAGTTTTATGAGCTACAATAAAATCTTTTCCTCCTGTTTCACCAACTATTCGAGGGTACGTTTTGTAATTGTGAATGTTAGTTCCAATTTTTTGCCAGATATTTTTAAAAACATTCGTTGAACCTGTAAAATGAATTCCACTAAAATCTGGACTTGCTAATATAGTGTCTGTAATCATTACTGGATCACCCATTACCATTTGTATAACTCCAGGGGGTACACCTGCTTCTTTAAATACATCTAATACAATTTTAGCTGAAAATACTTGACTGTCACTTGGTTTCCAAATAACTACATTACCCATTAATGCAGCACTAGCTGGTAAATTTCCTGCAATTGCAGTAAAATTAAACGGGGTAATAGCATAAATAAAACCTTCTAATGGACGGTATTCTAATCGATTCCATGCGTCAGAAGTAGATTCAGGTTGTTCTGCATATATTTCAGTCATAAACTGAACATTAAAACGTAAAAAGTCAATCAATTCACAAGCAGCATCTATTTCTGCTTGATGTATAGTTTTAGATTGAGCAACCATAGTGGCAGCATTTATTTTAGCTCTGTATGGACCTGCAATTAATTCAGCAGCACGAAGAAAAATTGCAGCTCTTTGCTCCCATGGTGTATTTGCCCAAGTATTTCTTGCTTCTAAAGCCCCTGAAATGGCAGTGGTTATATTTTTTTTCTCTGCTTTATGGTAGGTTCCTACAATATGTTGGTGGTCGTGAGGGGGAGACATCGTATCAATATTACCTGTTTTAATATCTTCACCATTAATATACATAGCCACATCAATTGTGCTATTGTACATTTTTTTGTAAGCATCTAGTACTTTTGTGCGTTCTGTAGAACCAGGAGCGTATCCTTTTATTGGTTCATTAACAGCAATTGGTACTTCAAAAAATCCTTTTCCCATGGTATGTTTTTTTATTATAAATTTAGATTTGCAAAGGTACGAATTTCATGTGCTAAACTAAAGAGACCCTATGGAATCTTTTTTTTACATTTAGTAAAAAAAATTAATATTAGAATATATTAACAACTGACATTGAAAATAAATTACAGTTAAATTTATTATTGATTATTTATGATGGACGAATTTGTTTTACCCATTCCAATTATGCGATCGTAGCGAGCTCCCAAATCTCTGAAATACACCAAGACCGTGTAATCATTTTCGGTTTGCCAATAATTTCCACTGATAGCGCCATAATCAATAGTTCCGTCTCGATTAACAACGACATATTTATAATTATAGAATCCTTGTTTTAATAGCATTTGATTAATGTAAGTGTCTGAAAAACTATCATATTTCATGTAAGTAGTTTCGTCGATTGTGTAATTATTGAAATTTCCATACACATGAATTTCTTTATCATTTAAATCTTCAAAATATTGAAGTGCAAAGTGAACCCTTGCGTAGTCAGCCTCGATAGAAATATCACTTGTTGGGTATAAAATTCTAATTTGATAATTACCATTGATATCTGGATTATACGTGTATGGTCTTTCAAAACGTGCGCCATTTGTATAGAGATAAGTATTGTAAATGTCAGTTAAGTCAATTTTACGGATGCTTGAACTTCCTGATCTAATATCCTTATTGTCGAAAAATAAATATTCGTTTCCGGCATCAAAGCTTGCTTCTTTATCATATCGATATATTAATTGAGAACCTATTGTGTACTGGGGTTTTAAATTTGAAATCGGAGAATTTAGGTTGCTATTTTGTAACACTAACGTATTCACCGTTTCTTTGGGATTTGTCAGTAATAAGTTTGGCGAATCAATAACAAATTGAATCACTTGTTTAGTTTGTATGTTTTCTAAATTACGAGCTCTTTTAACAGATGCATCTACAGTAACTTTGTTTTCAATAATCATAAATTTTTTGGAAAAAACAAGTTCGCCGTTATCATTGTATATTGAAACCATATAGTTTCCACTTTTTGTCAGTTTTCGAGTATCTCTATTCGGAATTTTTAAAGTATAATGCGAATACCCTTTTAATGTATTAAAAGAGTTGGAATATTCATACAAGCGAACATCATCAAATCCATCCATATATTCACCTTTTGTTAAGTCACTTAATTTCCAATCAAAATCATGATGAGTAATTTTATAATAGTAATCAGCTTCGTCCCCATTTAGTGCATCAAATGAGAGGTAAACTTTTTCACCTAAACGGATGATCGGTAATTGACTTTGTTTGGTGCTGCCAAGAAACTGAATAGTTTTTATAAATTCTGGAGCTACATGTTCGGCGTATTGAGCAATTAAAGAATGATGGTAGTAAAAAAATAAAAATAAAATTATAATTTTTTTATACATAATAGCTTGTTTTAGACCCTAAATATAAGCAATATTTATACCTAAATCAGGAGCTTTTTTTTAATGTAATTATTTATAAATAAAATTGTTTTTTTTTATGGGTGTACCAACATAATTTTTATAAATTTGCATACCCAAAAAAAGGGATTTTTTTAATAGAATTTAATACTAGTATTCTATGTCTAAAGACATCAAGATTAAAAAAGGTCTTAATATTCGCTTGAATGGTGAGGCCGGCAAAACTCTTTCAAAAGCGCCTCGTTCTAGAACATTTGTTATTAGGCCTTCAGAATTTCATCTTATTACACCAAAATTGGTGGTAAAAGAAGGAGCAAAACTAAAAGCAGGTGACGTTATATTTTACTCAAAGGCCGAGGAAAAAATCAAATTTGTTTCTCCAGTTAGTGGGATTGTGCAAAAAATTGAAAGAGGAGCAAAAAGAGTTATCACAGAAATAGTTATTGAAGCCGATCAAAAAGATGATTATTTAGATCACGGAGTAGCTTCTATTGTTTCTATGGATGAAAATGAAATTAAGAACCATTTGTTAGCAACTGGTTGTTGGCCATTTATTAAGCAGAGACCTTACGATATTATTGCTAATCCAGATATTAAACCAAAAGCAATTTTTGTTTCAGCATTCTCTACTGCACCCTTAGCCGCTGATTTTGACTTTACTTTGATGGGTAAAGAAAAAGAATTACAAGCTGCTGTTTCTGCAGTAAGTAAATTAACAGACGGAGCATTGAATGTAGGTGTAGGTAAAAATTCAAAAAGTATTTTTGAGGGATTAAAAGATATATCGGTCCACACTGTTACTGGAATTCATCCTGCTGGAAATGTGGGTACTTTGATCAACAAGCTAGATCCAGTAAACAAAGGCGAGGTAGTTTGGACAATAAGCCCTCAAGATCTAGTCGTGATTGGTGAACTATTACTTACCGGTAAATTTAATGCTGAACGTATTGTAGCCTTATCAGGATCATCTGTAAAAAATCCAAAATATTATACAACTAAAATCGGCTCCGAAGTCTCGACAATTCTTTACACCTCAGGTTTAAATGAGGAACATGTTAGAATTATTGATGGTAATGTTCTTTCGGGAAACAAAATTACACCAAAAGGTCATTTAGGATATTATACCAATACCGTTACGGTAATTCCTGAAGGAGACGATTATGAATTTTTTGGTTGGAATAAACCAGTTTTTAATAAACTTTCAGTTACTAGAGCCTTGACGTTTTCATGGTTGCAACCCAAAAAGAAATATGATTTAAATACCAATACTAACGGTGAACATCGAGCTTTTGTTGTGACTGGTTCATTTGAAAAAGTATTTCCGTTAGATATTCTTCCAATGCAAATTTTAAAGGCTTGTAAATATGAAGATTTAGATGAAATGGAAGCTTTAGGAATGTATGAAGTTGCTCCGGAAGATTTTGCTTTAACAGAATTTATTTGTGTTTCAAAACAACCACACCAAGATATAATAAGAAAAGGTTTAGACTTAATGTATAAAGAGATAGGTTAATGGGATTAAAAAATAATTTACATCAATTAAAAGAAAAGTATAAAGGAACCAAAATGGCTCCAGCATTCAACGCACTGCATACTTTTTTATACCTACCTAATGAGACCACTCAAGGAGGTACACATATTAAAGCTGCCGATGATTTAAAACGGACCATGAATACTGTAATTATGGCATTATTGCCGTGTCTGATTTATGGTATGTTTAATGCAGGTTATCAGCATTATCTCGCATTGGGTGATATTGAAGCAGCAAAAGGATTTTTTGGGTCTACTTTTTGGACTTGGGATAATTTGGTAATTGGAATGTGGAAAGTTCTTCCTCTAGTAATAATTTCTTACGGAGTTGGACTTGCTGTAGAATTTTTATTTGCAGTTATTAAAGGTCACGAAGTTGAAGAAGGATATCTTGTAACAGGAATGTTAGTTCCATTAATAGTACCTATTGATATTCCACTTTGGATGCTAACGGTAGCAGTTATTTTTGGAGTTGTTATTGGTAAAGAAGTTTTTGGTGGTACCGGAATGAACATTTTAAATCCTGCATTGACCATTAGAGCATTTCTGTTTTTTGCATATCCTACTTGGATGTCAGGCGATAAGGTATGGGTCCATGGTGCTGTTGAAAGAGACCAGCTTATCGCAGCGGGTGAAAATCTAGACGCAATATCAGGCGAGACCATTTTAGGAGCCTATGCTCAGAACAATGCTGTTGTTTATGATTATTGGGATATGTTCTGGGGTTTAATACCAGGATCTGTGGGTGAAACCTCAAAGTTTTTGATTATCATCGGAGCACTATTTTTAATATTTACAAAAATAGGAAGTTGGAGAATTATTGTATCGACATTGATTGGTGCCCTGGTTATGGGCTTAATTTTTAATGGTGTAGTGGACGCAGGATGGATTGGAGAAACCAATAAATTTTATGGCCTAATGAATGTTCCATTTTGGCAACATCTAATAATTGGAAGTATATTATTTGGAGCTGTTTATATGGCAACAGATCCTGTAACAGCTTCTCAAACAAATAAAGGCAAATGGATTTATGGGTTTTTAATTGGGTTTATATCTATAATGATTCGAGTCTTTAATCCGGCATATCCAGAAGGAGTGTTTTTAGCTATTTTGTTAATGAATGTTTTCGCTCCTACAATAGATCACTACGTGGTGCAAGGAAATGTAAAAAGAAGAATGAAACGTTTAAAAATAAAAACTAATTAATATGGCTAATAAAACCGATAAAAATTCATACACCATACTGTTTGCCATTGTTATGGTTGTAATAGTTGGTTCTCTTCTAGCTGGATTTGCTAGTGGATTGAAGCCAAGGATTAAAGCAAACGAGAAATTTGAAAAACAACAAAATATCTTGTATGCCATGGGTATAAATAATAATGAAGGTACCGGAGATGTTGCTTTTATTTCGACTGATAATGTCGCAGAAGTTTTTAATAAATATATTACCAAACAGTTAGTTATTCAGGGAGA
Source organism: Flavobacteriaceae bacterium (assembly GCA_024232495.1). GTDB lineage: Bacteria > Bacteroidota > Bacteroidia > Flavobacteriales > Flavobacteriaceae > Marifrigoribacter. The sequence continues at coordinate 40,808 of JAAEPP010000256.1, read as the reverse complement.
TCAAGCTACTGAAAACGACTTAGCTTATTTAATTGACATTAAAAAAGAAAGTACTAAAGCAAAAAGTGGAGATTATCAAAGAAGATTACCCTTATTTATTGGTCAAAAAGACGGTTCAGAGTTATATATCATGCCAGTTCGTGGGAAAGGGTTATGGGACGCAATTTGGGGCTTTGTTGCAGTTGATAAAGAAATGATTGTTCAAGGGGTATATTTTGATCATAAAGGAGAAACACCAGGTCTTGGAGCCGAGATAAAACAACGTTATTTTATGGATGATTTTGTGGGAGAGCAACTATTAGACAAAGGTGCTTTTCAGGGGATTAAAGTTGCCAAAGGAAATAATGATCCTAAAAATTTGATAAAAGATGATTATGAAGTGGATGCACTTGCAGGGGCAACGATTACAGGTGATGGTGTATCGGTAATGTTAAAAAAGGACCTTGCTATGTATGTTCCTTATTTAAAAACTTTAAATAACTAACCAATGGGATTACTTTCAAAAAAAGATGCGAAATTAATTAAGGATCCATTATTAGATGATAATCCAATTACGATTCAGGTATTAGGAATTTGTTCTGCACTAGCAATTACTGCACAACTAAAGCCTTCAATTGTAATGGCAGTTTCTGTAATTTTTGTTTTAGGAATTGGTAATGTGGTAATTTCTTTAATGCGTAACATTATTCCTTCAAAAATCAGAATTATTGTACAACTTATTGTTGTAGCTACTTTAGTAATTATTGTAGATCAAGTATTAAAGGCTTTCGCTTATTCATTAAGTAAAGAACTTTCGGTTTTTATCGGATTGATTATTACGAACTGTATTATCATGGGTCGTTTTGAAGCTTTTGCACTGGGCAACGGTCCTTGGCGTTCCTTTTTAGATGGTATTGGTAACGCACTAGGTTACGGAGTTATACTTATTATCGTTGGATTTTTTAGAGAGCTACTAGGATCTGGAACCTTGTTTGGAATAAAAGTATTGGGAGACTCTGTAGAAAAAACGGGTCTTTATGCTATTGGATATGAAAATAACGGATTTATGGTATTGCCTCCAATGGCTTTAATTGTGGTAGGTATCATTATTTGGGTACAACGAAGTAAAAATAAAGCATTAATTGAAGAAAACTAAGGATACATCATTCTTGTATTTTTTACAATAAAACTATAAAATATGTTAGAGCACATAGAATTATTTTTTAAATCTATTTTCGTAGATAATATGGTATTTGCATACTTTTTAGGTATGTGTTCATACTTAGCAGTATCTAAAAAAGTTAGCACTGCAGTAGGTTTAGGAGCTGCTGTTATTTTTGTACTTACCGTAACCGTTCCTTTAAACTGGTTTTTAGATCAATACATTTTACAACCAGGAGCCTTAGCATGGATTGATGGTAATAGAGATACACCAGAATTGAGTGTTTATGCAGATTATGATTTAAGCTTTTTATCGTTTATCTTATTCATTGCAACCATAGCCACTATGGTTCAATTAGTTGAAATTATTGTAGAAAAATTTTCACCCTCTTTATACAACTCATTGGGTATTTTTCTTCCATTAATAGCTGTAAACTGTGCTATTTTAGGAGGTTCTCTATTTATGCAGTCTAGAGAAATTGAAACTGCTGGATTAGCTCTAAACTATGGGTTCAGTTCCGGAATAGGTTGGTTTTTAGCTATAGTAGCCATTGCAGCAATTAGAGAGAAAATACGCTACAGTAATGTGCCTGCTCCCCTAAGAGGTTTAGGAATTACGTTTATCATAACCGGGTTAATGGCAATTGGATTTATGAGTTTTGGAGGAATGCTTACTGGTAGTGGCGATTCAGCAACGCCTTCAGTAGAAGAACCAACTGAAAAATTAGAAGAACAACAAACAACAATAGAAAAAGAAGTAGAAGCAACTCAAACAGTTGTTGTTTCAGAATTAAAAAAATAATACTATGTTTTTAGCACCAAGTATAACAGGAGTAGTAATAGCAACCGTTGTCGCTTTTTTAGTGTTGACACTTTTATTGGTAGCTTTATTACTTTTTACAAAACAAAAATTATCACCATCGGGCCCCGTAAAAATTACTATTAATGGTGAAAAAGAAATAGAAGTTGCGAGTGGGGGAACCCTTTTAACAACCCTAGGAGCTAATAAAATATTCTTACCATCTGCTTGTGGTGGAGGTGGAACTTGTATTCAATGCGAATGCCACGTATTGGAAGGTGGAGGTGAAGCTTTACCAACAGAAACACCCCATTTTAGTAGAAAAGAATTAAAAGATGGTGCACGCCTTTCTTGTCAGGTAAAGGTGAAACAAGATATGAATATCACCATACCTGAAGAGGTTTTTGGCATTAAAAAGTGGGAAGCAACGGTCGTAAGAAATTATAATGTAGCTTCTTTTATAAAGGAGTTTGTAGTAGAAATTCCGGAAGACATGGGTTATAAAGCTGGTGGTTATATACAAATTGAAATACCAAAAGGAGAGGTTAAATTTTCCGATATGGATATTACTGCTCACCCCGAAGAACACGATTCAGCTGATAAGTTCAAAGCTGAATGGGATAAGTTTAAATTGTGGCCTTTAGTCATGAAGAATAATGAAACTGTTGAGCGAGCTTATTCGATGGCATCTTTTCCTGCAGAAGGAAGAGAAATCATGCTTAATGTACGTATTGCTACCCCTCCTTTTGATAGAGCAAAAGGTGGTTGGATGGATGTTAATCCAGGAATAGCCTCGTCGTATATTTTTAATCAAAAGAAAGGAGATAAGGTAACTATCTCTGGTCCTTATGGTGAATTTTTTATCAACGAATCTGACTCTGAAATGTTATATGTTGGTGGTGGAGCAGGAATGGCTCCAATGCGATCACATTTGTACCATTTATTTAGAACCTTAAAAACCAATAGAAAGGTTACTTATTGGTATGGAGGTCGTTCAAAAGCAGAATTGTTTTATATTGAACACTTCAAAGCTTTAGAGAGAGATTTTCCAAATTTCAAATTTTATTTAGCATTATCAGAACCTTTAGATAAAGATAACTGGAAAGTAAAAAAAGATATTAATGATTTAGATGGTGACGGTTTTGTTGGATTTATACATAACTGTGTAATTGATAATTATCTAAATCATCATGAAAGCCCTGAGGATATCGAACTGTATTTTTGTGGCCCCCCTCTTATGAATGTTGCCGTTCAAAAAATGGGAGAAGATTTTGGTATTCCTGATGAAAATATTCGTTTTGATGACTTTGGCGGATAATTAAAATCCATGACTAAAAAGCTTAACAAACAAGAATCTCGAAATCTAGCTATGAATATAGTAGGAGCGGAACTAGAGAAAGAAGGTTATGAGTTTTTAGCCATCAAATCAGATTTAAAAAAAAACCCTCAGTTTGTTGTCATTAAGGACAAAATCACTTCTTTTGTTTTGGTAAGGGCAGTTTCAAATTCAGAGGAGCTTTATGATTATCGTAATATTACTACGCAACCAATTTTAGAACATTCAGAACAATTTAAGGCAAAAGTTTATTATGCTGGTGTTTGGCTGGGGCATGGATCAGATATAAATAAACCCATTATCAACGGGGAAGAATATTCATACGTATATTCTGGTTTAACAGAAATTTTATGAGTAAGTTAATTTATTTTGTGTTATTTACAGTGCTTATTTCTTGTGGAGAAAAACCCTTAGAAAAAACAACTGTTCGAGGACAAGCATTTGGAACTACGTTTTCTATACAGGCTTATACCAATCAGAATGTTGATTTAGAAAAGGGAATTGATTCTATTTTAAATTTAGTAAACAAATCAGTAAGTACTTACTTGCCAGATAGTGATATTTCAAAAATTAATCGTGGTGATACTTCAGTGATCGTCGATCAAATTTTTATTGATAATTTTAATTTGTCATCAGAAGTCTATCAAAAAACAGAAGGCTATTTTGATCCTACGATAGGAGTTTTAAGAAATGCTTATGGATTTGGTGATATAAAACCCCTAAAAGTAATTGATACTAAGGCTCTGGATTCCATGCTAAATTATGTTGGTTTTCATAAAGTAAAATTGACTGAAACATCAAAAATATGGAAAGAATATCCTGAAATTTATTTTGATTTTAACGCTGTTGCAAAAGGATATGGCATTGATTTAATAGGAGACTATTTGGTTTCAAATAAAATTCAAAACTTTCTGATAGAACTAGGAGGAGAATTATTAGCCAAAGGTGTCAACCTTAAAAAAAATAAAACATGGGTAGTTGGAATAGAAAATTCCTTTTCAACTATTAACGATAGGTCTTATTCGACGAGTATCATGTTGAAAGATATTGGTATGGCAACTTCTGGTAATTATCGGAAATTTAGGGTGGATTCTATTTCAAAAAAAAGATATGTTCACACTTTAAATCCACTTACGGGATCTGCTGAAAAAAGTAATATAACGAGTGCGACGGTGCTGGCCTCTACATGTGCAAAAGCAGATGCATATGCAACTTCATTTATGGCTTTAGGATTTGAAAAATCTATAGAATTAATAAATGAGTTAGACGATATAGAGGTCTATCTCACCTATAGCGACCAAGACAATATTCAACAATTTTTTGTAACGGAAGGTATGAAGGAAATAATACTAGATTAAAACTTTCTACAAACTGGGATGAGTTCACCCTGCGCTAGCCGGTATTTATCAATTTCTTTTTTGGTTAATTTTTTTGTGTAGTCAATAGCAGTAACATTAAAACCAATTTCTCTAAGTTTATCAAAATAATCTCTTCCATAAACTCGGACATGATCGTATTGACCAAATATTTTTGCACGTTCTTTTGGATCTGTTACACTATCGTCCTCAAAAGTAAATTCTCTTGATAAATCTAGTGGAATTTGAAAAATACCAATCCCATTTGGAGCCAACACACGAAATAATTCACTCATAGCTTTATTGTCGTCTGGAATATGTTCTAACACGTGATTACAAAAAATATAATCAAATTCATTATCCTTAAATGGAAGATTACAAATATCTGCTTTTATATCAGCTAAAGGCGAAAACAAATCGGTGGTTGTATAGTTTAATTTTTTTATTTTTTTAAATTGATTATAGAAAGCTTGTTCGGGAGCAAAATGAAGAACTTTTTTTTTAGTTGCCGAAAAAAAATCGGTTTCGTTTTTAAGATAAATCCAAAATAAACGATGTCTCTCTAGTGAAAAAGTACCAGGAGCTAACACGTTTTTTCTTATTTTTTGATAACCGTAAGGTAAAAATTTACGGTACGATTTGCCATCAATAGGGTCCGTATATTTGGTGCCTTTTAGAAATAAAGCAATAATTGGTCGCAACCAATTACTTAATTTGATAAGTTGAGGTCTTGGGATTGTATTTAATATTTTAGAGGTGATGATCACTTAATTATCAAATCTAAATTCATTTTCTTCATTACTTTTAATACCCAGTGCTTCATAGATATAGTCAAAAGTTGATAAAAGCTTTGGTTTTCCATTTACGATAGCCACATCGTGCTCAAAGTGAGCGCTTGGCTTTCTATCTTTAGTTAAAATAGTCCAGCCATCGGATAATTGTTCTATACGTTTTGTTCCAAGGTTAATCATAGGTTCAATAGCTACAGTCATACCTTCAATAAATTTCTTTCCTTTACCTCGTCTTCCGTAATTTGGCATTTCTGGATCTTCGTGCATCGTTTTACCAATACCATGACCTACTAATTCTCGAACTATACCGTAACCTTCTGCTTCACAGTATTGTTGAATGGCATAGCCAACGTCACCAGTTCGTTTACCGACTTTTAATTCTCTTATTCCAACATATAAAGATTCTTTGGTGATTCGCAGTAATTTTTTTACTTCAGAGGTGATTTCACCTACTGCAAAGGTATATGCATGATCTCCATAAAATTCATTTTTTATAGCACCACAGTCTATTGAAATAATATCTCCCTCTTTTAGGGGAGTGTCATTAGGGATTCCATGAACTACTTGGGCATTTGGACTCATACATAAAGTGTTGGGAAAATCATAGAGACCCAGAAACCCAGGAATGGCTCCCTGCTCTCTTATGAAGTCCTCTGCAAGTTTATCTAAATAAAGTGTTGTAACTCCAGGCTTAACCTCACTAGCTAACATTCCTAGTGTCCTAGAAACAACCAAAGCAGCTTCACGCATTAATTCTATTTCTTCTAAAGTCTTTGCTATGATCATAATTATATTGCCTTAGAGATGATTATTCTTCGTAAGAATGTTTATATCCCGACTCGTTTAAAATAGCTAAAATATCTTTTTCTAATGTTTTTTGTGCTAATTCGACATATCGGCCTATCTCTTTTTCGTTTTTATAAAAAATTATAGTAGGTACATATTCTATATTAAACCCTTCTTCCAGCTTATCTGGAGTATCTTTCTCTTGAGAAACAGCGATGACTTCTAATTTTGTAATATCGTAATCCGTTTGATTTAAAATTTTATAAAAAGCAGGAACCTCTCTTTGACTGTCGCTACACCAGGTTCCCATAAACACTTTTATTCTTACTTCTTTAATTTTTTTATTGATTTCTTTTATGGTCAACGTATCGAGTTGATGAGCTTTATAATTTTCTTGATACCATTCTATAAAATCATCTCCATTTAAACCTTCTTTATTTATATTTCCAAGTAACATCATAGTGTCGTCAATAGTATCAAGAATAATTTTATTTATTTCTTGTTTAGCTATAGTATCCATTGTTATATCTTTTTCTTTTTTTGAAACTTGTTGACATGCGATTAGAATAACAAAGACTAAAAGTATTAGTAATTTTTTTTTCATAATTATTTAATTAGTGATTTTTGAGACATTGCTTTAGGTTTTTTTATTCCCATTAATTCAAGTATCGTTGGAGCAATATCTCCTAGGACACCATTTTTTATTGGAATATAATTTTTATCAATCAGTATGATAGGAACTGGATTTGTAGTGTGCGCTGTGTTTGGAGATCCATCCTGATTAATCATCACCTCGCAATTACCATGATCCGCCAAAAGTAGGGTTGTATAACCATTTTCTAATGCAGTTTCAATGACTTTTTTTGTACAATCATCTATAGTCTCACAAGCTTTTACTGCAGCCTCCATGACTCCTGTATGCCCAACCATGTCTGTGTTTGCAAAATTTAAACAGATGAAGTCCGCCGACTTATTTTCTATTTCTGGTAAAATTTTATCTCTAACATTTAAAGCACTCATTTCTGGTTTTAAATCGTAAGTCGCTACTTTTGGGGATGGACATAAAATTCTACGCTCTCCTTTAAATTCTTTTTCTCTTCCACCTGAAAAGAAAAATGTAACATGGGGATATTTTTCAGTCTCCGCAATTCGTATTTGTTTTTTTTTGTTTTTTTCTAATATTTCACCGAGGGTTTCTTGTAAATCTTCTTTGTTATAAATAACCTTAATATTTTGAAAAGTCTGATCATAATTAGTTAGAGTAACATAATATAGTGAAAGTGGATTCATTTCAAATTCTGAAAAAGAATTTTGAGATAAAACTTGAGTTAGTTGTCTTCCTCTGTCAGTTCTAAAATTAAAAAAAATCACCACATCATCTTTTTCTATTGTGGCAATTGGTTCGTTATTTTCAGTATTTACAATAGGCTCAATAAATTCATCTGTGAGTCCATTAACATAACTGTTTTCAATTGTTTCAATAATATCAGAAGTTTTTTCTCCAATTCCGTTAACTAATAAGTCGTACGATTTTTTAACTCTTTCCCAACGCTTATCTCGATCCATAGCATAATACCTTCCAATCACAGACGCAATTTTACCAGAAGTTTTGTCTAGATGGTCTTGTAATTCTTTAATAAAGCTAACTCCAGATTTAGGATCCACATCACGTCCATCTGTAAATGCGTGCACATACAGATTGTCTAATCCCTCGTTATGTGCAGCGCTGATTAGACCCTTTAAATGATTAATATGAGAATGAACCCCTCCATTAGATAGTAAGCCTAAAAAATGAATTTTTTTCTGATATTTTTTTGCATAATTAAAAGCTTGCTTTAAAACAGGTTCTTTTTTCAGGGTATCTTGTTCGATAGCCAAATTAACCTTTGCTAAATCTTGATAGACGATTCGTCCCGCACCTAAATTCATGTGTCCAACTTCACTATTTCCCATCTGTCCCTCAGGCAATCCAACGTTCAATCCGTCTGTTCTAACTTCTGCGTTTGGGTAATTTTTATAAAGAGAATCTATAAATGGAGTATTTGCTTGTGCGATCGCAGAGACTTTGGGGTCTTGAGTTATACCCCAGCCATCAAGAATTAATAAAAGTACTTTTTTATTCATAACGTTATTTGATTTTGCAAAGATAAAAACAATAAATGGGAGGTATCATTTATAAATTAGAATTTTATTCTAAAACTCTATAACTAAAGTAGTTTTGGGTTAATATCTAATATGTTTTCTTGATAGTATTTTTGGATAAAATCGTCTGAAAAAAAAGAAGCCCCTTCAACGTTTTCTGTTGTTAATATATCTTTTAAGTTAAGTTTTTTAAAACTTTGAAGCATGGGTACAGAAACAGGTGCAAAACTATAATGCCAGGGCTCATGTTTAAAACCTTTTCGAGAATCACTCTGAGTATACACCTCAATAAAACCGTAGGACTCAGCATAAATATCCATCCATTCCTTAAGTTTGCAATAGGGGCCAATACCATAGAAATGTTCTTCCTCTAAAACACTTTCTGGTTTTGGAACATTAGCATCAATTAAATCCAAGTCTGTTCCCCAATGATGTCTAGAAGTACCTGGTATGGTGGAGTATTCAATTATTTTTTCAATTGCTTTTTCAGGGCTCATACCCTGATTGGTGAATTTTATATACTTATTTTCAAATAGTTGTTTTTGTTTTTCAAAACTTCTGTAGGAAGAAACTATTTCGATATTAATTCCATCTTTATAGGCATGTTCTTTCATTTTTTCAAAAGCAAATTTCACCTCTTTATGCATTTTTGAATTACCAATTATATCTGGATTTCCTTTTCCAATTAATTGATTTCGAGTGAAGAATACTTGTGAACTTATAAATGAACTTAAGACTAAAAGTAAACACCATCTGAACAAAAAAATATATTTTATGGAGGAGTTTTGATTCATTAAATAAAAAAATTAAAGTTTAATAATATGTTCAGAAACTATTTCATACGGATCTTTAGAGGGCTCAAAAACTCTTGCTGAAAGCCCCCCTTTAAGAGTTATTTCCTCATTTTTTACTCGAAGCCAACTTCCTTCTCTAATGCCAACTACAGGAACTGTTTGTTGAGTAAGAAATTCTTTAATTCTGGTCTCTCTAGTTTCACCCATATGTTTACTGGTTGGATTTGAATCTAAATAATGAGGATTAATATTAAAAGGAAGGACTCCTAAAGTTTTAAAAGAAGGGGGATAAACGATAGGCATATCATTAGTTGTATTCATGGTTAAGCCACAAATATTACTTCCTGCGCTAGTTCCTAAATAGGGAAGGCCCTTGATTATTTCTTCCTTTAGAGTTCTCATAAGTTTAAGAGTGTAAAGTTGCTTAACTAACACAAAAGTATTCCCTCCTCCTACAAAAACGGCTTTTGCATTTTTGAGCGCAATCTTTGGATTTTTGAAGGTATGTAAACCGATAATTTTTTTTTCGATTTTAGAAAATGCATCAGCTGCTATGGAGGTATATTGATCATAAGAAATACCTCCTGGTCTTGCATAGGGTATAAATATAATCTCATTAGTTTCTTTGAAATGTATGGAAAGTTCATCTAATAAGTAAGATAAATATGTGCCACCGAATATAGTAGAGGTACTAGCAACAATTAAATTTTTCATTGTTATCTTTATTAATCATTCATGTTACAATTCATAAAATTTGGAATTGGTAAAACCCATAGTGGTGTATTGTTATCAAAATTTTCACATAAAAATACATTTTCTACACTCCAATTACTTAGATCTTGATTAAATGAACTAGCATTATTAAACATACTGAACATTTCATTTACAAAACTAACATCCCAATTACTTAGATCTTGATTAAATGATGTAGCATTATAAAACAAGTAATTCATATTTTCTACATTGCTTACATCCCAATTTCCTATTGGTTGATTAAAACTAGAGGCATAGGAAAACAGACCTCTCATTGTAGTGCCTTTCGATACATTCCAATCATTTATATTTTGATTGAAATTTGTTGCACGGGTAAACATATTGTTAAATATCAAAACATTTCTTACATCCCAATAGGCTAGTGATTGATTAAATGAAGATGCATTCCAAAACATTGCATACATGGAAGTAACATTGCTTACATCCCAATTACCAATATTTTGATTAAAAGAAGTTTTGTTGTAAAATAAATTACTCATGATGGTAATTTTTGTGGTCGCTATTTTGGTCACATCACTTCCGTTTTGCAACATGCTAGCTAACATTTCTCTATCCACTACTGTATATAAAACATCATTAATGTAGCCCGTATCACCTACCTCGGACCATTCTTTTGCTTTTACGGTAATTTCATTACTATCCAGATAAACAGGGTTGTTTAAATCCTCCAAAACGTTTACTTGTCTCGTAGCAGTGGTGCTGTTATTTGCAGCATCTGAAACACCATACGTAATTGTATACGAATTTATCAAATTGGTGTTTACAGAACCTGTTGTTATGATTGAAGCGGTTAAATCTCCGTCAACATCATCAATTGCAGTGGCTCCAGCGTCTATATATATGGTGTTTTGATATATATTGATACTGTTATCCCCTATAATTGATATACTTGGAGGTGTGATGTCGTTTTCTATAAAAATTTGATCATCATCTATACAGGCATAAAATAAAAGAATGGCAAAAAATAATTTTAGTTTCATGTGCTAATGATTAAGATGTAAATTTAATAAAGACCATCTAATTTTTTAGAATTTTATGAATTCATTTATTTTACACCCTAATATTTGTATTTTTTAGTTAGTTTTTAGATAATATTTTTGAAGAATAAAAGTTAAATAAAAAAGATAAGTGAAACAAATTATTATATTGCAGCCTTATGAAGAGCAATCTTAAAATAATCATCTTTTGCCTACTAATCTTTACATTATTTACAGGTTTTGTTGTTCATAAATTTTATGTGAGTACAACAAAAGTTCAGTATGCCAAAGAAAAAAAATCGATACAGATTATTTCAAAAATATTTGTTGAAGATTTAGAACAAGTATTACAAGAGCGATACAGTTCAAGAGTTCAACTAGATCCTAAAAGAGAAACAGAATTGGATCAAAATTATTTAATCGAATATATTTTGCAAAAACTAAAATTTAAAGTTAATGGTAACGATGCTCAACTAATTTATATTGGTAAAGAATACGATATTGATATTTTAAATATTTATTTTGAAATCGAAGATGTTGATTTGCTGGAATCAATAGGAATCGAAAATAAAATACTGCTCGATTTATTTCCTGAACAACAAAATATAATTCACTTTTCAAATGAAAAAAATAAGAGGAATTTAATTTTAGATAAAAATCGTCCCAATGGTTTGTTAAACTTTAATTAAAGAATCTTAAATATCCCCAAGAAAAACTACTTTTAAAAAAAATAAATTTAACTGACTTTAAACAATGAAACTATTTAAATTATTGACTTTGGTTACACTATTTCTAGCTACAGGATTAGGTCACTCCCAAGAAAAAGAAGAAGAACGTGTTCCAGGACACTATAATAATAATCCTTTTAAACAGCTGTATGAGGAGTTTTCGACTCCAAATCAATACCGTTCTGCGAGTGGCGCCCCAGGTCCTGCTTATTACCAACAGCAAGCAGATTACGTCATGGATATTGAATTAGACGATAAGAATAAGAAGTTAATAGGGTATGAAACCATAACTTATACCAACAACTCTCCAGATGTTTTAGATTATTTATGGATCCAGCTAGATCAAAATATGAGAGCTAGAGATTCTAAAACCCCCCTTATTCAATCAAGTGGAGCCGCACCTGCAGATATGGCCGGAAACTTTGTTAATCAATACATGGGACAAGGTTTTGACGGAGGTTTCAACATCCAGGAAGTAAAAGATTCCAATGGAAGAAATTTAAAGTACACCATTAACCGTACTATGATGCGTATTGAGTTACCAGAAAGTATGAAAACGGGAGATCAATTTGAATTTTCAATTCGATGGTGGTACAACATCAACAATCATGTTAACGGAAGAGGTCGTAGTGGCTATGAGGAGTTTGAAGATGGAAATCGTGCCTATGTGATTGCACAGTTTTTTCCTCGTATGGCAGTTTACAATGATGTTGAGGGTTGGCAGAATAGCCAATTTTGGGGAAGAGACGAATTTGCATTAGTTTTTGGAGATTACGAAGTTAATATTACGGTGCCTGCCGATCATATTTTAGATGGAACCGGTGAGCTTCAAAATCGAAAAGAAGTTTTTTCAAAGGAAATGATTAAACGTTATGAACAAGCAAAAAAATCTTACGAAGAGCCTGTGGTCATTGTTACGCAAGATGAGGCTGACGAGGCTTCCAAAGGATTTTTAAATAGTAAAAAAACTTGGAAATTTAAAGCTAAAAATGTTCGTGACTATGCATTCGCTACCTCAAGAAGATTTATTTGGGATATGATGGCCGTTAAATTAGGAAGTAGAGATGTGATGGCTGTTTCTATGTATCCAAAAGAAGGAAATCCACTTTGGGAGGATTGGTCTACAAAAGTAGTTGCCAGTACGCTAATCTCGTATTCTAGGATGACTTTTGATTACCCTTACCCAAAAGCAATATCTGTACATGCTAAAAATCAAGGTATGGAATATCCAATGATTTGTTGGAATTACGGACGTCCTGATGCAGATGGAACTTACAGTGATCGAGTTAAATATGGTATGTTTGGAGTCGTTATTCACGAAATAGGACACAATTACTTTCCAATGATTATTAATAGTGACGAGCGCCAATGGACTTGGATGGATGAAGGAATAAATACCTTTGTTCAATACATTGCGGAACAAGATTTTGGCGAAAAATATCCTGAAGCTATAGCTCCAAATAAAAAATATCCGTCTAGAAGAGGACCTGCAAAGAACATTGTAGGGTATATGTCTGGAGATCAAAGTCAAATTGCTCCAATTATGACAAAAGGTTTGAATACCTATAACTTTGGTGCTAACGGATATTCTAAACCTGGAACGGGACTTAACATACTAAGAGAAACTATCATGGGTCGAGAACTATTTGATTATTCCTTTAAGACTTATGCAAATAGATGGATATTTAAACATCCATCTCCAGAAGATTTTTTCAGAACTATGGAAGATGCTTCTGCAATGGATCTAGATTGGTTTTGGAGAGGTTGGTTTTATACAACAAATGTTGTTGATATAGGTGTTCAAGATGTCAAAAAATATTATGTAACCTCTAAAATGAATCAACAAGTAAAAAATATGATTAGTGCTAGAGGGATGAAAGAAAGTGATTTACCTCCCTTAGTTTATCTGGTTGAAGAAGGAAGTGAAGATTTTGAAGAAAGTATGCGTACCTCAACTCTTGATGATGTGACTACGCTACAGGAATACATTATGGATAATTTAAGTCCAGAAGAAAGAACAAATCTTAAGAAACCTACTTTCTTTTACGAGGTTACTTTCGAAAAAGTAGGTAAACTCCCTATGCCTATAATAGTTGAATATACTTATGGTGATGGTTCTTCAGAGAGAATAACCTATCCTGTTCAAATATGGAAAACAAGTGATAAATCTGTTGGAAAGGTAATCGCATCGGATAAGGAAATTACTAAAATAGTAGTTGACCCAGATGAAGAAACAGCTGATGTTGACACTAGTAATAATTCGTGGCCAAAACGAAAAAAATTAGGTCAATTTGATTCGTTCAAAAAGAATAAAGTTAAAAATTAAATTTATTTAAAAATTTGATTGAGCCGCTTTTAATTTTATTAGCGGCTTTTTTGTTGAATTAATTAATTTGAATAAGTAATTCAAACCTTAATCTTTTTTTACACACGCTTGAGCTATGGCTGAGCAACAAAATTGTTATATTTGTACTATGATTTTGTATCCTTTATTCATCAGTGGCGCTGAGATATTTTTTATCGTTTTTATTGTAGTCATGATATTTGGTGCTGATAAAGTCCCTGAAATTGCAAGGGGATTAGGAAAAGGAATGCGTCAAATTAAAGATGCTACTAACGATATAAAAAGTGAAATTAATAAAACTGCAAAAAAAGAAGGAATAGATTTAGAATCTCCAGAAAAATTAACTGATGATTTTAGACGTAATTTCACAAAAAATTTGTCCTCTGAAATTAAAGATGTTAAAGATACCGTTGACGATATTACGGGGCCAATTAAAAGGAAATTTTAATTATTTAACTCTTGTAATAGTAAGACCATCCCGAATAGGCAACAAAACAGTTTCTAATTGAGAATGCTCATTAATCATTTTATTATATTTTAACAGTGCTTCAGTGTCTTTGTCACCTTTTTGTAGTTCCTCAATTACTTTTCCAGTCCACAATACATTATCACTTAATATTACCGATCCACTTTTAAGCTTTGGTAATATTATTTCTAAATAATTGGGATAATTCTGTTTATCGGCGTCAATAAAAACTAAATCAAAGGTTTTATCTATTTTAGGAATTATATTTATAGCATTACCAGTATATTGAATTATTTGATTCCCAAAACCAGATTTATCAAAATACCTTCTTTGCAAATCATATAATTCCTCGTTGGTGTCAATGGTATGAAGTTGTCCCTTTGGCTGAATACCTTCAGCTAAGCATAATGCAGAATAGCCAGTATAGGTTCCAATTTCAAGTACGTTTTTTGGATTAATTAATTTAGATAACATGCTTAAAACCCTACCTTGAAAATGGCCACTCAACATTCTGGGAGCTAAAACTTTTTGCCAAGTTTCTCTGCTTAATTGTTGTAATAATTCTGGTTCCTTTTGAGAATGAGCAACTACATAATTATCTAACTTTTCTGGTAAAAAATGCATTTTATTATTAGGTTAACTAATGATTTTATTAATTAAATCTTGTTTCTTTTTTTTATCATCACCAAATAACCACTGCAATACATTATCATCCCAAATTGCATCGCATTCTTCTGAGGTTAGTATCTTTTGATCTTGAGCTAAATCTAAAATTTTACCTGGATAAGAAGATTGACTTTCGCTCTCCATTTCTCCTAATGGATAGGGGTCATCCAAACCCATTATAATTTGCTTAGAGGTTTGATTTTTTACAATTAATTGCAAAGAACCTGTGTCGTGAACTAAAGTATCAAAGAAAATATTTTTATGTGCTACTGATTTTCTTGGATGTTGTTTTCCTTCAAATAAATCGGGTCTTCCATCAAAACCTTGTATTCTTCTTCCTAAATTCATTTGGGCCAATTGTCCACCGTGAGCAAAGCAAGTTCTCATATTAGGAAATTTATCAGCATAACCGTTTAGAGTAAAAAAGTGATAAGCATCAGCACATTGTGCTAACATCCAGATTAGATGAAAACGCCATGCAGTGTTTTCTAGTTTAATAAATTTTTCTCCATCATAAGGGTGTATCTCAACAGCTAGATTGTATTTATTTGCCAGTTCGAAAATAGGTTCATTTTCTTCGTCAAATATGCAACGCCAGGTACCAATCGTATCCATATAATGAGTTGGCAAACATAGTAAGTTCAAACCTAATTGCTCAACACATCGTTCTATCTCCCATAATGCACCTCTCCCATATCCTGGATGCACTACAAATCCACAGGTAAATTTTGAAGAATGCTCTTGTTGTATTTTAGCATTAAAATCGTTTTGAAAACGAAGTGCTCGTTTCATTTCTTCCAACCGTAAACCGTTCCCATACAACTGCGATAAGTTTAATACCACTGCATGATCAATCTGGTATTTTTCCATCCAGTCTAATTTTTCATTTAAAAAGAAACTAGAATCGGTAACTGGACGTTTCCAATTTTTTTGAAGCATAAAGTTTCGATCTTTATCAACCCAAAAAATACCATTGTCCTTCATAAATTGAGGAATCTCCTCAGGATAAGGTAGAAGGTGCGAATGTCCGTTAATTCTTAATTTTCGTTTCATAATAAATTCCTTTATGTAATGTACTAATTACAAACTTTTAGTTCTTCCACCGTCGACAGGTAAATTTATCCCATTGATATACCCTGCTTTTTCACTAGCTAGAAATGCCACCGTATAGGCGATTTCTTCAGGTTTAGCAAACCTTCTTGCAGGTATGATACTTTTCATTACTTCCCTTGCTTCTTCAGGTGATTTTCCTATTTTTTTACCAATATTAATCATAATCTGATCTAAACGCTCAGTAGCAGTGGCTCCTGGCAATACGTTATTAACTGTAATTCCAAAAGGACCTAATTCAGATGCCAAAGTTTTACTCCAGTTAGCAACTGCACCACGAATAGTATTACTAACTCCTAGTCCTTCAATCGGTTGTTTAACGGAAGTTGAAATAATATTTATAATTCGTCCATAGTTATTTGTTTTCATACCTGCAACTACTGCTTGAACTAATAATTGATTGCATAGTAGATGTTGCGAGAAAGCAGCTGTAAACTCAGAAAGATTGGCATTAAATATAGGTCCACCCTTGGGTCCACCAGTATTATTTAAAAGAATATGGTAGTTTTTATTTATGTTATCAGATAAGATCTCTTTAAGTGAATCAGGTTTACTAAAATCTGCTAGTAAATAATTATGGTTTTGTCCATTATTAGTCGGTAATTCAGATAAAGTATTTTTAAGCTTTTCTTCATTTCTTGCTAATAAGGTGATGTTGGCACCAAGTGCAGCTAGTTCCAACGCAGAAGCTTTACCAATACCTGCAGTACTACCACAGATTAATGCATTTTTATTTTTTAAATTAAGATTCATAAGTTTATTTCAATAATTAATTATCATATTTAATACAAATATTTTTGGGTTCTGTAAAAAATTTCAAAGCCTCGAAACCACCTTCACGACCTACACCGCTGTCTTTGACACCACCAAATGGAGTTCTTAGATCTCTATTTAACCAAGTGTTTACCCAAACTATCCCAACTTCAATTTTTTTAGAGACTCGCATTGTTCTGTCGATATTACTGGTCCAAAGTGTTGCAGACAGTCCATACTTTACATTGTTAGCCATTACTAAAACTTCTTCTTCAGTTTCAAAAGGCATGATGGTAACTACAGGTCCAAAAATTTCTTCTTGATTTATTCTACATTGCTGGTTTTGGATTTCTATAACGGTAGGCTCAAGATAATATCCATTTTCAGATCCATTTACGGCAACTTTATTTCCACCAGTTAAAATTTTTCCTCCTTCTTCCTTCGCTAAATCAATATAGGATATAACTTTTTCAAGATGAGGTTTAGAAACCAAAGCGCCAATATTTGTTGTAGAAACAAATGGATCACCAATTTTTAACTTTCTAACCTTAGCAACAAAGTCTTTTTTAAACTTCAAGTAGATTGATTTTTCTACAAAAATTCGACTTCCACACAAACAAATTTGTCCCTGATTTGCAAAAGACGACTTTATGGTCACCGAAAGCATTTTTTCATAGTTACAATCTGCAAAAATGATGTTAGGATTTTTACCACCTAATTCTAAGGATAATTTTTTAAACATTGGAGCTGCTTTCCGTGCAATGGCTTCACCAGTTTTTGTACCACCAGTAAATGATATTGCTTTAATATTCGGATGTTCTACAATTGCTTGTCCTGCAGAGGGGCCATTGCCGTGAACAATATTTAAAACACCATTTGGTAATCCCGCTTTCGAGCAGATATCTCCTAATAAAAATGCTGTCATTGGGGTTACTTCACTCGGTTTTGCGACGACTGTATTACCTGCAGCAAGTGCTGGAGCTATTTTCCAAGTAAATAAATATAGAGGTAAATTCCAGGGAGAAATACACCCAACCACTCCAATGGGTTGTCGTAGCGTAAAGTTCATAGTATTAAGCCCTATACTTTCATGCGCCTCACTTGAAAATTGTGTAATGGCATGTGCAAAAAATTTAAAATTACTAGATGCTCTAGGTATATCAACTGATTTTGCTAAACTTAACGGTTTTCCGTTGTCCAAAGACTCTGCTTCTGCTAATTTTTCTAAATTATCTTCTATTAAATCCGCAATTTTTGAAAGAATAGCACTTCGTTCATTAATGGTAGTATTGGACCAAGATGGAAAAGCTTTTTTAGCAGCTTGATAAGCATTGTCAACATCTACAGAAGAGGAAGAAGCGATTTTTGAATAGACTACTCCTTTCGAAGGGTTATAATTATCTAACCAATCCTGTGAGAAAGGCTCACAATAAGATCCATCGATATAGTTTAGTATTTTTTTCATAGCTATATTATAGAGGCTTATATGCGGTAACTTTAATTTCTACTACTAAATCTGGATGTGGTAATTGATGCACTGCAACCGTAGTTCTTGTAGGTCCTGTTTCTTTATCAAAAAATTCGGCATAGGCTTTATTATAACCTGCAAAATCATTCATATTTACTAAAAAAGTGGATACGTCTATGACATCTTTTAAGGAAGCTCCAATTTTTTTTAAGTTCGCATCTATGTTGTTTAGAACCTCACGAGTTTGGACTTCAATATTTAAAAATTTAGTACCCATTTCATCAATAATATCAACTCCAGCAATAGAATTGTCTGGTCTTCTAGAACTTGTTCCAGATACAAATATAAAATTGCCTGCTCTTTTTACATGAGGGTAAGCACCTCTTGGAGTAACTTTTCCGTTTTCTTTCATAGGTTATAGGTTTTTTGCAACAGTATCATTGAGTAAAATATCTTTTGTTTCGTTAAGTACCAAAGTCAACTTTTCTTCTAAACTCATAGTATCTTTTAGCTTCCCATCATCTAACAAATTTAAAATAGCCTTGTCTTGAGCTCTTCCTCTTTTCATAGCCTCAGAGTAAGGAATATTAGCATTGAATGTTACTAAGGAATATTTAGAATTGTATTTTTTTGGGAAATTATCTTCAAATGCAACTTCTAGCTTTCTTTTTTTCTGAAATAATGGATTGGCTACGTGTTCTTTCATTTCATGGAAGTTATCAATCGCAAGATCCGCAATAGCATCTGCATCGATCTTTCTTTCTTTTTCAAATTCAGAGAAAGTTGTTTCCCAATTGCCATCGTATTTTTCAATAAATTTATCTAAGACCACCACATCTTCGAAAGAAGCATTCATTCCCTGACCATAAAAGGGTACAATAGCATGAGCTGCATCTCCTAAAATTAGTGTTTTTCCCATAACATTCCAAGGATAACATTTAACAGTTCCTAAAAATGCCGTTGGATTTTCGAAAAATTCTTCAGTTAAATTTGGCATTAATGCTTTTGCGTCTGGAAATTCCCTCTCAAAATATTCATTCACTTCTTCAGCGGTATTTAATTTTTCAAAATTATCTTTTCCAGTTTGATGTGCTAAAAATAAAGTAACCGTAAAACTTCCATCAAGATTAGGTAATGAAATTAGCATATTCTCACCACGAGGCCAAATGTGTAAAGCCTTATGTTCGTCTTGAAACTTTCCACTTTTACTCGCAGGAATAGTAAGTTCTTTATAGCTATGGCTTAGCCAATCAATTGAAAAACTTAATCGAATGCTTTTATCGTCGAACATATTATTTCTTACAACAGATCCAGCACCATCTGTACCAAAAATAACATCAGCTTTATAAGTGCTGCACTCTTTTGTTTGATAGTCCTTGAAGACAGCCGTTGTATTTTCAAAATCTAATGATTCGCAACTTTGATTAAAAATTAAAGAAACATTGGGTAGTTTTTCGGCAGAATCCAATAATAACATATTTAATCCAGGACGTGATATGGAATTTATAAATTTATTTTCTTTACCACTATAAAGACTCATGAATTTATTTGACATTTTATCATGAATCATGCGCCCAATCATAGGCAAACAAAGCTTTTCAACTTCATTTTCCAATCCAACCATTTTCATAGCTTTCATACCTCTATCTGAAAAAGCTAAATTAATCGATCGCCCTGCATCTTGTTCGATTTTACGCAAATCAGGTCTTTTTTCGACCAATGTTACTTGGTAACCTCTTTGACCCAGACGCAATGCTAAGAGGCTACCACAAAGACCAGCGCCAATTATTAATATATTTTCTTTTTTGTTTTTCATTAGTTTAGTATTTTTTTCAGACGTTGGATGAATTTATATACATCTTGATAACTATTATAAAGAGGTGCTGGAGCCACTCTAATAACATCGGGTTCTCTCCAATCACTGATTACACCACTTTGAGTCAATAGGGTATGTAATTGCCTGTTTGCATCTTTTACTTGAATGGATAATTGACAACCTCTTTCTTGAGGGTTTTTAGGGGTAATGATATTTATTTTAGGGTTTTTTAAATCCTCAATTAGATATTCTAAGAATCCAGTAAGTGATTTAGATTTTGTAACTAGATTTGAAAAACCTGCTGTGTTAAATAAATCAAGTGAGGCTCTTATAGCCGCCATCGATAATATTGCAGGATTACTTAATTGCCAACCCTCTGCGCCGGGTAAAACATCAAACTCATGACGCATATTAAATCTAGTTTCTTTATTATGTCCCCACCAACCAGCAAACCTATTTAGTTTTGTATTATTAGCATGTCGTTCATGAACAAAACAACCTCCTAAACTACCTGGACCACTGTTTAAATATTTGTAAGTGCACCAAACCGCAAAATCAGCGCCAGATTCGTGTAAATTAGGTTGAATATTCCCAACGCCATGTGCAAGATCAAAACCAACCAGGCAATTGTATTTATGGCCGATTTGAGTAATTTTTTTTAAAGGGTATAATTGTCCTGAATAGTAATTGGTACATCCTATCATGATTAACGCTATTTCATCCCCCTGTTCCTGCATTATTTGTTCTAAATCTTCTATCCGACATAACGCTTCTCCTTCTCGTGGTTTCCATTGAATTAACCCTTCTTTTTCGCAATAACCATGAAACTTTAATTGACTTTCCATAGCATATTTGTCAGAGGGGAAAGCATCACTCTCAACAACTATTTTATATTTATTACGTGTGGGTTGATAAAAAGAAACCATCATTAAATGGAGGTTAGTTGTTAAGCTATTCATAATTACCACTTCACTAGGTTTTGCACCTACAATCTTAGACATAGAATTTGTCAAAAATTCATGATACGGTAGCCAAGGATGTTTGGCATCGGTGTGGCCTTCTACCCCAAGTTTTGCCCAATCATTGAGTTCTTGTTGTATATATTCGGAGGTTTTTTTTGGTTGTAAGCCAAGTGAGTTACCGCATAAGTATACTAATTCCTCCCCTTTGTTGTTGGTTGGAATCAAAAATTCATTTCTATATTTATTTAATGGATCTTCTTTGTCTGTTTTTATGGCAAAGTCTAAATTATTTTCGTACATTAAAGTAATTGTTTTGAACTCAAACAAAAATAAGGATTATTAAATTAATCAATTTTCATTATTAAAATTAAATTAATACCCATAATTAGTAATAATAATGTTATTTTATACTTAGTTTTTCACAAAAAAAATCAATGAAAAAAATAATATTTTTTCTTTTTTATTTATTCACTCATGCAGCTAATGCTCAAGATTATTCAATAGCAAGAGCTTGGAATGAGGAAGTTTTGCATGCTATTAGAAATGATTTTGCAAGACCCACTGTACATGCTAGAAATTTATTTCATACCAGTATAGCGATGTACGATATATGGTCAGTTTTTAATGAAAATGCTGACACCTTTTTTTTAGGTAAATCCTTAGGGGAGTTTAATTGCGCATTTGATGGTTTTTACAATGATGTTTTAGTTGAGGAAAATCGTAAAAAAGCAATCAGTTATGCAATTTATAGAATTGTACAACACAGATTTTCAACTTCTCCGGGAGTTGATGATATTTACGACTCTATCAATAGTTTTATGGATGTGTTGGGGTACAATACCAATTATGAAAGTACAGACTATCATAGTGGAGATGCAGCAGCTTTAGGAAATTATGTGGCGCAACAGATTATTGAATTCGGTTTACAGGACAATTCAAATGAACAAAATGATTATATAAACTTATTTTATGAACCCTTGAATGAACCCTTGAATACTGATGAGGAAGGAAATCCAAACCTAACAGAACCCAATCACTGGCAGCCCTTAACCATTGAAGAATTTATTGATCAAAGTGGTAATTATCATCCGGGAGGTTCTCCTGAATTTTTAAGCCCAGAATGGGGTAAAGTAATTCCGTTCTCATTGAGCGAAGAAGACCTTTCTATCCATTCAACACCAGATTACGATTACTGGGTTTATCATGATCCAGCCAACCCTTCTTATATTCAAGAGGCTAATGGTTTAGACGATCCATTTAAATGGGGATTTGCATTGGTGTCTATATGGGGCTCTCATTTAGATCCAAATGATGATGTGATGATAGATATATCTCCGGCAAGTATAGGAAATATCTCGAGTTTTCCCGAAACTTTTGAGGATTATAAAGATTTTTATAACTTTTTTGATGGAGGTGATCCAAGTTCTGGTTGGGAAATAAATCCTAGTACTGGTTTAGCTTATGAAGAACAAATGGTTCCAAGAGGAGACTATGGAAGAGTATTAGCGGAGTTCTGGGCAGATGGTCCAGATAGTGAAACACCTCCTGGTCATTGGTTCACCATATTAAACTATGTAAATGATCATCCGGATACTGAAAAAAAGTTTAAAGGTGAAGGTGAAATATTAAGCAGTCTTGAGTGGGATATAAAATCCTACTTTATTCTATCAGGTGCCATGCATGATTCTGCAATTGCAGCCTGGGGCATTAAAGGGTTTTATGATTATATCAGACCTATGAGTGCCATTAGATATATGTGTGATTTAGGACAATCTTCAGATATTAACCTCTCCAATTATAATCCACATGGAATCCCCTTAGTTCCTGGATTCATTGAAGTAATTCAAGAAGGAGATCCTCTTGAAGGAGATGACTTAGAAAATATTGGTAAAATAAAATTATTTACATGGAAAGGTCATGATTATATTATTGATGCTGATTATGATATAGCAGGTGTTGGATGGATTCTTGCAGAGAAATGGTTTCCGTATCAAAGGCCTTCTTTCGTAACTCCACCTTTCGCAGGTTATGTATCTGGACATTCCACATTTTCGAGAGCAGCCGCAGAGGTATTAACTCTATTAACTGATGATGAGTTTTTTCCTGGTGGGATGGGAACTTTTGATGTTTACACCAACGATTTTTTAAAATTTGAAGTAGGTCCGAGTATGGATTTTCAATTACAATGGGCTACCTATAGAGATGCGTCAGATCAAACTAGTTTATCAAGAATTTGGGGAGGGATTCATCCACCGATTGATGATATTCCTGGTAGAATTATCGGAGAAAAAATTGGTAAAGCAGCTTTTTCGTTTGGGGAGAAATATTTTTCAAAAGAGGAATTGGAAGTGGAGAGTATCGTTTATCCAAACCCTTCGAAGGACTTTTTAAATTTACAATACCCATTTAATAACGAGAAGTTTAACGTTGATATTTTCGATTTAAATGGAAGAAAAATTTTAAACCAACCTCTTAAGTTTAATAATTTAAATCGTACAAGAATTGATATTTCTGGATTTAGTAAGGGGGTCTATATTTTGTACTTGATCGATACGAATGATAGGGAAGTAGCTGTGCACAAAATTTTAAAAAGTTAAATCCTCTAAAAATTCGATAAAGAATTTCATGACCGCTAACAGTTCGAATAAGTTGCGTAACCCTATTATAGCTCATAAAAAGTTAAAATTAAACTCTGTATGAAATCTCAATTATCAAAAGGGAATATTTTCAACCAATCATTCTTCATGCGTACTATTCTCTTTTAATAATTCTGGAAATTTGTTTTGAAATCTTTTTAATCTTGGTATCGATACATTTTGAATGTAAGAATTGTTTGGATGCAACCGTTCATAATCTTGATGGTACTTTTCAGCAATCCAAAACTTTTGGAAAGGCATCACTTCAGCAGCTACTTTTCTGTCAGGATTTTCTTTGTGTAACGCTTTAATTTTATTAGCTATTATATTTTTTTCTTCTGTATTTTGATAAAAGATAATAGAGCGGTATTGGGAGCCTCTGTCATTTCCTTGTCCATTTACTTGACTAATGTTTTGTGATCCAAAATAAACGTCAACCAATAATTTAAAACTTATAATATTTGGATTGTATATAATTTCTACAGCTTCTGCGTGACCTGTTTTTCCGGTATTACTAGATTCGTAGGTTGGATTTTTTGTGTGACCGCCACTATAACCTGATATTGATTCTTCAACTCCATTCAAACTTTCATAAATAGCTTCAACACACCAAAAGCAACCACTCGCAAAATAAGCTCTTTTAAAGCCATCAGAACTAGCTACTTCTACTGGTGTTATATTGTTATTAGTTTTATTCTTTTTAGGTTCTATCTGTTGACATGATACTTGCAGGACTGCCAGAAGCGATACGAGTACTGTGGTTAATTTAATTTTCATGTTCATTTATTTAGGCCGAAGAATTTCGGTAATATTAGTTTCATAATCAAAAAAAAAGTCCTCAATGAATTGAAGACTTAGGCTTTTATTTAATGAAAAAAATTATAGTTTATTAAATAATTTTTCCATTTTTTCTTCTTCTTCTTTTGCTAAATCTATATCAACTAGGATTCTACCACTATGTTCATCAGTGATTATTTTTTTACGTCCTGCGATTTCCATTTGGATTTGCGGTGGTATCGTAAAAAAAGACCCTCCAGAAGCACCACGATCTATTGCTACGATAGCCAATCCATTTTTTACATTGGTACGTATTCTTTTGTAAGCTTTAATTAATCGTTCTTCGATTTTCTTTTCGTAATCTGTAGATTTGTTGATAAGTGCTTGTTCCTCTTTTTCAGTTTCAGCTAAAATTTCATTTAACTCACCTTGTTTGTGAGCGAGATGTTCCTGACGTTGCTTGAGGCGTTCTGAAGTCTCGTCAACAACGATCTTTTTTTGTTCAATCTGGACATTAAATTCTCTAATGTGCTTTTCGTTTAACTCAATTTCCAATTCTTGGAATTCAATTTCCTTACTTAAGGAATCATATTCACGATTGTTACGAACGTTATCTTGTTGTTTTGTGTATTTTTTGATAAGTTCTTTGGATTCTTCTATATGATTTTTCTTATCTGAAATACTATTTACAACAACTTCAATTCCGTCGTTTAATTTTTCAAGGCGCGTATTCATCCCAGCTAGTTCATCTTCAAGATCTTCAACTTCTAAAGGAAGTTCTCCACGAATGTCACGAATTTTGTCAATTCTAGAGTCGATAAGTTGTAAATCAAATAAAGCTCTTAACTTTTCTTCTACAGTAATTTCTTTTTTCTTTGCCATATTTTAAAAATAGGTAATTGGGTTGGTATTTATTTGCGATAAAAGGACTGCAAAAATAGTAATTTTTTTGTTAAGGTAGGCAACTAATAGTTCTTTTGTGAATTGTTCACTTTCATAATGGCCAATATCAGCTAGGAGCATATGACCCTCTACTTTAAAAAAATCATGATATTTACAATCTGCAGTTATAAATATGTCTGCACGTTCTTTTATTGCATTGGGTATAGCAAAACTACCGCTTCCACCTAAAACTGCAACTTTTTTGATAGGTTTATCTAATAGTTTTGAGTGGCGAATGCAACTGGTGTTCATTGTTTGTTTTAAAAATTTTAAAAATTCAATCTCAGCATCACTAGTATCCAGTTCGCCAATCATTCCCATTCCAATATGTTGATTGTTGTTTTCCAATGTGGTCAACTCATAGGCTATTTCTTCGTAGGGATGATGTTTAAATAGTGACTCTAAAACATCAGACTTCTTATGTGCTGGCAAGGTAACATTTAAGAGTGTTTCCTTTTCAAATCGTAATTCTCCTTTTGATCCAATAATAGGGTTAGACTCCTTGTTTCCTTGAAAACTACCAGTTCCATCTATAGAAAAACT
Source organism: Flavobacteriaceae bacterium (assembly GCA_024232495.1). Taxonomy (GTDB): domain Bacteria; phylum Bacteroidota; class Bacteroidia; order Flavobacteriales; family Flavobacteriaceae; genus Marifrigoribacter. The sequence continues at coordinate 14,703 of JAAEPP010000256.1, read as the reverse complement.
ACAGTTACTATAGTTTCCAATAGTGCCTGCACCTGCTTTAAATAATTCGCTCAAGAGATTTTGAGAATGTTTCTCTGGGACATAGGTTGTTAGTTTTTTGATGGTATTTTTCTTGGGAATTAATACCCTTCTGTTGGTTAAATTTAATTTGTTACAAATCATTGCATTCACTCCATTCCAGGAGTTATCTAATGCAGTGTGCAAAGAAAAAATAGCAATATTATTTTTAATAGCTTTTATGACAACCCTCTCTACATAATTTTTGCCTGTTAATTTTTTTAAACCAGAAAATATAATTGGATGGAAACTTACGATTAAATTACATCCCTTTTTAATCGCTTCGTCGACAACACTTTCAAGAGTATCTAATGTTACCAGTATTCCACTTACGTTAGTTTCATAATCTCCTACTAAAAGTCCGGTATTGTCAAATTCTTCGGAATAAGACAAAGGAGCTAGTTCATCCAAGATAGCGATAACTTCTTTTATTTTCATAAAATTTATTTAATGTAAATATATTCAATTATAATAATATACTCAGATTATTGTTTTATTGGGAAATCGTACTTTTGTTTTATGAAAATTTTTCGGAAACTCCTTTTTCCTTTTTCCTTAGTGTATGGAAGCCTCTTAGCAATTCGTAACTCCTCTTACGACAAAAACTGGTTAAAAAGCAAATCATACCCTTTACCGATTATATGTGTGGGAAATCTATCAACTGGGGGAACAGGAAAATCTCCTATGATTGAATATCTAATAAGTTTTTTAGAAAATAATTATCAAATAGCCGTTTTAAGTCGCGGATATAAAAGAAAAACTTCTGGATTTATAGAAGTTTTAACTACCAGTAAGGTTGAAGAAGTTGGTGATGAACCTCTACAATTCAAAAAAAAATTTCCAAAGGTAGTCGTTGCAGTTTGTGCTAATCGACAAGAAGGAATAGATCGTATTAAAACCAATGCTGATATTATATTATTGGATGATGCATTTCAGCATAGAAAAGTGAATGCTTCTAAAAAAATGCTACTAACTTCTTATAATAATCTTTACATCAATGATTGTGTTTTGCCAGCTGGTAACTTAAGAGAATTAAAATCAGGTGCAAAGCGTGCGGATATTATTGTCGTTACAAAATGTCCAGAACAACATTCATTTAAAAAGCTTAAAGAAATAGAGCAGGACTTAAATTTACTTCCAGAACAAAAACTTTATTTTTCAAAAATCACTTACGATAAAATAATTTATGGTGTTTCTAAAAATCTTCCCTTAACTTATTTAGAAAACAAAAATTTTACTCTTGTAACTGGCATTGCTGATTCGAGTCCATTATTAAAATTTTTAAATGCAAAGCAATTAAAATTTAATCACAAAAAGTTTTCTGATCACCATCATTTTTCAAATTCTGAGATTAACAATTTAAAAGAAAGCAATTTTATACTTACCACTGAAAAAGATTTCGTAAGATTACAGCCGAGGCTACCTGATTTTCCAATTTATTATCTCCCCATCAAAACTTCTATTATTGAGGAGCAAGAAACGTCATTTAAAAGAGACATTATTGATGCGATAGTTAACTTTAGTTGATATTGACCTTGTTGTTTTTTAGAGTTAGGTAGATTTTTTCAAATAATATTTCTGGTTTAAATGGTTTTGGGATTATTCCATTGAAACCTGCGCCATATATTTCATCATTTTTTTCGTCAATCGTTACTGCAGTAAGTGCAATTATAGGTAAGTTTTTATCAAATTCTCGTATGCTAAGAGTTGTTTCAATACCATTGATTCCTGGCATATGGATATCCATTAATACTATCTCGAAATCATTTTTTTGAATTAATTCTATAGCCTCATAACCACTATCTGCAATCTTACATTGTAGTTTGCGTTTTTCTAAAATCTTTTTAGTAATCATTTGATTGACTTTATCATCCTCAACAATCAGCACATTAATATTTTCTAAATACGTATAATCAATCTCAAATTCTTTTTTATCTGGCATTAAATTTTCATTCTCGCCAATAGGTATATTAAATGATATATCAAACCAAAATTTTGACCCTTGGCCTAAAACACTTTCCAAATAAATTTCACTATTCATAAGTTCTAGTAGGTTCTTTACGATCGATAAGCCTAATCCTGTACCACCATATTTATTATTAATTTGAGGTGAACCCTGACTAAAAGTTTCGAAAATATCTTTTTGTTTTTTCTGAGAAATACCTACTCCAGTATCTTTAATTATTATTTGAAGATTCACTTTATTTACTTCAGAATCAAGCTTTATTACGCTAATGGTTACGCCACCTTTTTGAGTAAATTTGATAGAATTCCCAATTAAATTTATCAGTATTTGTGAAAGTTTTAGTGGATCTCCAATTATTTTTTTTGGGATGCTTTCATCATAGTTTAAACTAAGATTAATGTTTTTATTTTCGGTAGACTTTTGGAGTGTGATTAATACCTCATTGATTTGTTTTTTTAAGCTAAATGGAGTTTCTGCTATTTCTACCTTATTAGCTTCAAGTTTGTTAAGATCTAATATGTTATTGATTAAGGAAAGAAGATGTTCTCCTGAAAATTTAAGTGAATTTAGATGTTCTTTTTGATTTGAGTTTGTAGTTTCTTCAAGTAATAAATGCGTAAGACCAGTAACCGCATAAAGTGGTGTTCTTAACTCATGAGTGATTGTTGATAAAACCTGAGTTTTAGCTAAAGTTTCTTTCTCTGCTTTTTCTTTAGATAATCGTAATTCAGCATTTTTAATTCTAAGTAAATTATTTGTTTGTTCTTTTAATTTATTTTTTTTTAAAAGAAAAACTATCAATACTAAAAGAGTAATTATAAGAATAATTCCTATGCCAATTGTTAATGAATCAATGGCTAGCGAATTTTGTTTTTTATTAGTTTCTTCTTTTGGGACCTCAAGTTGAAAGTTCTCCTTAGTATCAACAAAATTTTCAACCTCCTGAGCATAGCTATTTTGAATTGCAAAAGCCCAAATGAGAATAAAAACTAATTGTATTTGTTTTTTTAAAAAAATAACCATCCTATAGCTAAAGATACTTATTTCTTGGACATTAAATGTATTAAATCTATAATTCTCGAAGAATATCCCACCTCATTATCATACCAACCTATTATTTTTATCATTTTACCAATGGCTGAGGTCATCTCAGAATCAAAAATACATGAATGATGATTTCCTGTAATGTCAACAGAAACTATTGGATCTTCCGTGTATTGTAGTATATTTTTAAATTGGGTTAAAGATGCCTCTTTAAAGGCGGTATTAATATCAGAAATACTTACTTCAGTTTTTGAATTTATAGTGATATCGGTGAGTGATCCGTTGGGAACAGGGACTCTTATCCCACATCCTCCAATTACAGTTTCTAGTTCAGGAAATATTTTTGTTAATGCCTTTGCAGCACCTGTCGTTGTTGGAACAATAGATTGACTTGCTGCACGTGCTCTTCTAAGATCTTTATGAGGTTGATCGTGTAAACTCTGATCGGTGGTATAAGAATGAATCGTAGTAATATAGGCTTGTTCGATACCACACAAATCATTAATAACTTTAAGCATTGGGGCAGCGTTGTTGGTTGTGCATGACGCGTTTGAAATAATAGTATCTTCCTTATTAATCAAAGATTCATTAACCCCAAAAACAATCATTTTAACGGAGTCGTCTTGAGGAGGTACAGAAAGAATGACTTTTTTTGCTCCATTTTTTAAATGATTTTGTAATGCTATTTTAGTTTTATATTTCCCAGAACACTCTATAACTAGGTCTAATTCTCCCCAATTTATAGTTTCAATTTTTTCAGAAGATGAAAACCTAACAATTTGATTATTAACAGTAATACTATTATTTGAAAATTCAATTTTTTCATCTAAAACTCCGTGAATACTATCGTATTTGAGGAGGTGGCTTAAGGTTTTTGTATCAGAAATATCGTTGATGGCAACGACTTTAATTTTTGGATGATTAATGAGTAATCTAAAAAGAGTTCTTCCTATTCTTCCAAAACCGTTGATTCCTATTTGAATGGTTTCGTTCATTATAACTCAAGTAAGGTGTTTTTGAGCCTTATAGGATGATCTTACTAATGCTCCACTTTCTACGTGTCTAAAGCCCAATTCCATCCCAATTGCTTCATACTTTTTAAACTGCTCCGGGCTAATAAATTCCTTTACAGGTAAATGATTTTTTGAAGGTTGAAGGTATTGACCAATAGTGACGATATCAAGATTTACATTGCTTAAATCTCTCAATGTCTGAATCACTTCCTCTTCTGTTTCGCCCAACCCAAGCATTATTCCACTTTTAGTTCTTGGTGCTCCTTGTTTTTTTAAATAATTTAAAACCTCCAGGCTTCTTTCGTATTTCGCTTGAATTCTTACCTCTCTAGTTAGTCTTTTAACTGTTTCCATGTTGTGAGAAATCACCTCTGGGCTTACCTTAAGAATACGGTCTATATTAGTTTTATTTCCTTGAAAATCAGGAATTAGCGTTTCAAGTGTTGTGTTAGGATTCATTCTCCTTATAGCACTTACAGTTTCTGCCCAAAGTATAGATCCCATATCTTTAAGATCATCTCTATCTACAGAGGTTATAACTGCATGCTTAATATTCATAAGTTTGATGGATCTTGCAACTTTCTCTGGTTCATCCCAATCTATAGTTTCTGGTCTTCCGGTTTTAACGCCACAAAAACCACAAGATCGGGTACAGATATTTCCTAAAATCATAAAAGTTGCAGTACCTTCTGTCCAACACTCACCCATATTTGGGCAACTTCCAGAGGTGCAAATAGTATTTAACTGATATTTGTCTACAAGACTCCTTAAATCAGTATACTTTTTACCGGTTGGAAGCTTTACTCTTAGCCATTTTGGTTTTGGAGTAAATACTTTTTTTTCTTTAGTTGCTAATTCCATAACTTCGGGCAAAGATAAGAAGTTTAACTAAAAAAACATAGAAGTTAAGTATATCGATTTGTATGATTTTGCTTAATAATTTCGGCTAATAATTTTCGGGCTCTTAGTAACCTCACCTTTACATTATTTAGGGGCTCTTCCAATTGGCTTGAAATTTCTAAATAACTCATTTCTTGAAAATAACGAAGGTTAATTACATCCTGATAATGTGGTTTTAGTTGTTTAATAAAACCAAGTAATTCAGCTAAATTTTGTTTTATAATTAAGGTGTCTTCGGGAGTGGGGGAGTCATCCGGAATTTTTTTCACTTGCTCCTCTGAAGTATTGGATGATTGTATATGAATAGAAGCATTTTTCTTTCTACTTCTATCTATTTGTATGTTTTTTGAAATCGTAATTAACCAAGTTACAAATTCATAGCCATTATCGTAAGAGTGAATTTTATCAAACGCTTTTGAAAAGCTTTCTATTGTAATATCTTCTGCTTCGTATTCGTTTTGAATCCGTTTTAATTGAAAACGATAAACGTCATTCCAAAAATGATCTAACAAAAAATTAAAAGCAATTTGGGAGCCTTCTTTTGCTTTACTAATTTGAAGTGCAATATCGTTTTTTTTTATTTCCACGAATTAGATTTGGGTAAACTACAGATAATAAAGATAGTAAATTGAAAAATAATCAAAAGAATTTCTAAAAACGGAAACCAAGTTATTAAATCCTTTTCTCCCAATTTTTTTGCTGCATGATACATAATGATGTATTGAAATACCACTCGAAATAAAATAATTACTGAGGGTATCTTCCAATCAAATAAACTCAAAGTAATTATTGAAAAAGCCCAAAACAACAATAATGAAGTATAAAAAAAACTTAATAGGAATTGGTGTTTAAACTGATACAATTTTGCTGTAGTTATGTGTTTTTTCTTTTGTGAAATCCATTCTTTCCAGCTTGATTTTGATTCAGAATACGTAAATGATTTTTTTGAAAAACAAATAGCTGTGTTGGTTTTAGTAGCAGCTTGATTGATAAATAAATCGTCGTCCCCAGCTTGAATTTCCATGTGAGATACAAAACCACCATTATCATAATATACGTTACTGGAATAAGCTAAATTTCTTCCTACTCCCATATAAGGCATCCCAAAAAGTGTGAATGAAAAATATTGAATAGCAGTAAGTAGCGTATCAAACCGAATCAATTTATTTAACAACCCCTTCTTTTTGAAATAAGACCCATAACCTAAAACAATTTGTTTTTTTGATGAAAAATGAGCACCCATTTCATTTAGCCATTTGTTTGAAGCGGGTTTACAATCTGCACCTGTAAAAATCATTCTCTGGTGGGATGCTTTTTTTATTCCTAGGGTTAGTGCATATTTTTTAGACCCCCAGAACGTTTCATTATTTTCGACATTTACAATTTTAATATTCTCATTATTTTCTTCAAACAATTCCATGACATTTAAGGAATCGTCAAAAGAAGCATCGTTAATTAAAATAATTTCAAAGTCTGGGTATTCTTGTTCAAGCCATAAAGGGATATTATCTTTTAAATTTAAAGCTTGATTTTTTGTATAAACTACGAGTGAAAGAGGAATATAGTTTTTTTGAGCTTCTTTATTTTTAGATCTCAATGAAAATTTCGAAAACAATAAAAAGTAAACACAGTTAATAAGTACTATAAAAGCAAATAAGAAGAGTAATACCATGTGAGGTAACCTTATTTTTTTGGTGATTCATTGCAGTTATCGAATTGGTCAGGAGTTTTTCCACAGTAACCACACGATTCTCCTTTTTTATTTAAAAAAGGACTTTGACTGGCACAGGTTCCAGCAAATTTACCATCTTTTTTTGCCCATATTTTTATGGCGATACCTAGGACGGCAAAAAGAATTAAACCAATCGTTATAATATATAATTCCATTAGATTTATTTAAAGTACAAAAATACAATCTTTATTACTTTTATTGTTAATGATTCGTGTATTTTAGCACATTATATATATAAAATACTCATGAAAAATTTAAAACATATCATCTACTTATTTACGATATTTTTCCTCTTTATTTCTTGTGAAAATAATACAAAAAAATCTGATGTAAAAGAGACTAATACAAGTGAAGTTAATCGACCAACATCCAAAAATACTGAATTGGAAAAACAAATCATTCCTATTGATAATGGAGAAAATCTGCTTTTTCAACGACTAATGTTTAATGAGCAAACAGCATTATTTGCAAGCTCTTTAACTTCTGGAAATCTTATTAATGTTTTTTCAAATTCTGAAAATAAATTCACTGTTTTTGCACCCTCAAATGACGCCTTTAAAGCAGTGGATGGTAAAATATTATCAGATTTATTTAAGGATAAATTTTTAATAGCAGCTGTATTGAAGCTTCATATTGTTCCAGAAAAATTTGATTATGAAACATTGTCAAATAAAATAATTGCTGGTGGTGGAACTTTCAGTTTAAAAACTTTAATGGGTGAAAAAATTAAGGCGACGCTGTCAGGAAATCAAATTGTTTTAACAGATTTTAATGGAACTCAAGTTAACGTGTTAAATAACAAAAGCATATCGACTGACGATGGAGTTTACTATATTATTGATAAAGTTATGGCTATCAATTAAACAATATTGACCTCAGGTTCTATCAAGATTCCAAAATCTTGTTTTACTTTGGTTTGTATTTTTTTAGCGAGTTCAAGAATTTCTTTTCCAGAAGCATTGCCATGATTAACAAGCACTAGTGCTTGATTTTTATGAACTCCTGCATCCCCAACACGTTGACCTTTAAAACCTGCTTTTTCAATAAGCCAACCTGCGGGTATTTTATATTCAAATTCTGATAATTTATAAAAGGGAGCTGTCGGAAAATTTTTATAAAATTTTTCAAATTCGATATTGTTTATTGTTGGATTCTTAAAAAAACTTCCACTATTTCCAATCTCGTTAGGGTTGGGTAATTTGGACTCCCTAATTTTAATTATTACTTCTGAAATATCCTTTATTGAAGGAGAGTGAATATTAAACTTTTCTAATTCTTGTTTGATACTTCCGTATTCAGTTATTGTATTATGATTATTTTTAGTTAATCTAAATGTGACATTTGTTATAATGTATTTTCCTTTTTTTTGATCTTTAAAAATTGAATTTCGATATCCAAAATTACACTCTTCTTTAGTAAACTTTTTCTCAGATTGATCGTTAATCGATAGAGTGTTACAGTCTAAAAAAACATCTTTTAGCTCTACGCCGTAGGCTCCAATATTTTGAATAGGTGCTGTTCCTACATTACCAGGTATAAGCGATAAGTTTTCGACCCCTCCATAATCGTTGTTTATACAATATTGTACAAATTCATGCCAATTTTCTCCAGCCATCACATTTAAAACAACGCTATTTTTATCTTCAGAGATAATTTTTATACCCTTTAGATTGATGTGTAGGACTAGGGCTTCTATATTATTTGTTAATAGCATATTACTCCCACCTCCTAATATAAAAATGTCAGGATGAATATTGGATTGAAGTGCTAATTTTAAATCTTCAATGGAACCAATAGAAGAAAAATACCTCGCGGTAGCTTGAATATTAAAAGTGTTGTAATCTTTTAATGATTTATGTTCTTCAATATGCATTAATTTCTATATTCTTTCAGGGCTCGTTTTAAAATTTCAACAGAGCTTATCAAATCTTCTTTTTTCAGTACGTAGGCTATTCTAATTTGATTTAAACCGACTCCATTTGTCGAATAGAAACCAGCTGCCGGAGCAACCATAATAGTTTCTCCTTTGTAATCAAACTCTTCCAAAAGCCATTGAGCAAAATGATCACTATTTTCAACTGGAAGTTCAACAATACAATAAAATGCTCCTTTTGGCACTCCAACTTTAACTCCTGGTATTTGTTGAAGGTTTTCAATTAAGATATTTCTTCGTTCTTTATATTCTTTTATTACATCGTCAAAATAACTTTGAGGAGTTTCTAAAGCAGCTTCACTGGCAATTTGAGCAAAGGTAGGAGGACTTAATCTAGCCTGAGCAAATTTTAATGCAGTAGCAATAACTTCTTTGTTTTTTGAAACCAAGCAACCGATTCGTGCACCGCACATACTGTATCTTTTAGAGACAGAATCAATAATAATACCATTTTCTGAAAGAGTCTCCTCTTGTAATATGGAGTAATGTTCATCTCCATCATAAGTAAATTCTCGATATACCTCATCGGCAACTAAAAACAAGTTGTGTTTTAAAACTATTTTTGCTAATTTTTTTATTTCATCTTGTGAATATAGGTAACCCGTTGGATTACCGGGGTTACAAATAATAATCGCCTTTGTTTTTGGAGTAATTAATTTTTCAAATTCTGAGATTGGTGGAAGCGCAAAGTTATTTTCAATTTTTGAAATTACCGGTACAATATTCACTCCTGATGCGGTGGCAAAACCATTATAATTTGCATAAAATGGCTCAGGGATAATTATTTCGTCATCTTGGTCACAAATCGTACCCATCGCAAAAAGTAGAGCTTCGCTACCACCAGTAGTAACAATGATCTGATTTGATTCAACTTGAATATTATTTTTTTTATAGTAGTTTGCTATTTTTTCTCGATACGTATCCGAGCCTTCAGACCTTGAATAGGCCAAAACTTCAATAGCACTATTTGCGACTGCATCCATCGCTATTTTTGGTGATTTTATGTCAGGTTGTCCAATATTTAAATAATATATTTTCTTTCCTAATTGTGTAGCTTTTTCAGCATAGGGGACCAATTTTCTAATTGGTGATTCCGGCATGTTTTTTCCTTTGGACGAAATTAAAGGCATATCTTTTTATTTAAAAAGCAAAGTTGCAAAATTATTATTAAAGATTCTTCGATTTGAAGTCTCATTTCTTAAAAGTTGTGATTCAATTAAGTTGGGGTATTAATTAATTGATAGCTTCATTAATTAAGATTTATATTTTTCACAAAAAAAAGGCATCAAAATTTGATGCCTTCAATAGCTTTAGTTTACAGTAGCTATTAGTTTGATTTCTCCAATACACTTTTTCCAGTATCTCCTCCTGAAGCAAGTACTTTGCCTTTTATCTTTAATGAAATAATAGGCTCATCTGCATTGGAATAAACAGTAACTGTTTTTCTAATTGGCCCAATTCTCTTGGTATCATACTTAACCTGAATAGCACTGGATTCTCCTGGAGCAACGGGACCATCTGGCTTGGATGGAACGGTACATCCGCAAGAAGATTTTACATTGCTAATCACTAAGGGTGCATCTCCTACATTAGTAAATTCAAAAGTTCTTATACCATCACTTCCTTTGGCAATTTCTCCATAGTCAATCACCTCGTTTTTGAATTCTATTTTAGCTTGCGCGTTTGACTGTTGCACAAATCCGATAAAAGCTATAAAAGCTATAATTGCAATCTTTTTCATAATCAATAATTTATTTATTGCTAAAATAAGTAACTTTAAATCATTGTGCAAAATATATCTTTCGCTTTTATAATCTTATAGTTATACCTATTTTTGCAAACTACTTTCAAATTTAATACCAAAGATGGCTTTAGAAGCAAAAAATAACTCTCCTAATATGGAAGATAAGTGGTACGACTACTGGATGAAGAATAATTATTTTCATTCAGAAGTGGACGAACGAGAACCTTACAGTATCGTTATTCCACCACCAAATGTTACAGGAGTCCTACACATGGGACATATGCTTAACAATACCATACAAGATGTATTGATTCGTAGGGCTAGATTAAATGGAAAAAATGCATGTTGGGTTCCAGGGACCGACCATGCATCTATTGCAACGGAGGCAAAAGTAGTCGCTAAATTAAAAGAACAGGGAATAGATAAAAATGACCTATCTCGAGATGAATTTTTAAAACATGCTTGGGATTGGACTCATGAATATGGAGGTGTAATTTTAGAACAGCTTAAAAAGTTAGGATGTTCTTGTGATTGGGATCGAACAAAATTCACCCTAGATGACGATATGAGTGAATCGGTCATAAAAACCTTTGTTGATTTACACAATAAAGGACTCATATACCGAGGCTATCGAATGGTCAATTGGGATCCAGAAGCTAAAACAACACTGTCAGACGAAGAAGTTGAGTATGTGGAGCAAAAAGGAAAACTGTATTATATTAATTATAAAATTGAAGGCACCCAGGATACACTTACTATCGCCACGACACGCCCAGAAACAATTTTAGGAGATACTGCAATTTGTATCAATCCAAATGATGAACGTTTTAGGCATTTAAAAGGAAAAAAAGTGATTGTGCCTATTTGCAATCGTATAATTCCAATTATTGAGGATGATTATGTAGATGTAGAATTTGGAACGGGTTGTTTAAAAGTAACACCAGCTCACGATGTCAATGATAAAGCGTTAGGCGATAAACATCAATTAGAAGTGATAGATATTTTTAATGAAGATGCTTCGTTAAATAGTTATGGATTGCATTATCAAGGAAAGGATCGATTCGTCGTAAGAGAAGAAATTCACGCCGAACTAGCCTCTTTAGGTTGTATTTTAAAAGTGGAGACTCACATAAATAAAGTAGGTACTTCTGAAAGAACCAAAGCTGTTATTGAACCAAGATTGTCAGACCAGTGGTTTTTAAAAATGGAGGATTTAGTAAAACCTGCTTTAAAAGCAGTTTTAGAGACCGAAGAAATTAAATTATTTCCTAAAAAAATAGAAAACACCTACCGTCATTGGTTAGAAAATATTAGAGATTGGAATGTGTCGCGTCAATTGTGGTGGGGCCAGCAGATTCCAGCTTTTTACTATGGAGATCATAAAGAGGATTATGTAGTCGCAGAAAATAAAGATAAAGCGCTAGTCATTGCTAGAAAAAAATCAGGGAATTCAAATCTAGGTTTAGAGGATTTAAGACAAGATAATGACGCCCTTGATACTTGGTTTTCTTCTTGGCTTTGGCCAATATCCGTTTTTGACGGTATTAGAAATCCAGACAACAAAGAAATTAATTATTATTATCCCACCAATGATTTAGTAACAGGACCCGATATTATCTTCTTTTGGGTTGCACGAATGATTTTTGCAGGCTACGAATTTAGAAATGACAAGCCTTTTAATAATGTTTATTTTACAGGAATAGTTCGTGACAATCAGGGGAGAAAAATGTCTAAACAATTAGGGAATTCTCCAGATGCTTTAAAATTAATTCAAGATTATAGTGCAGACGCAGTTCGAGCCGGTATGATGCTACTTAGCTCAGGAGCTGGTAACGATTTACTGTTTGATGAAACAAAATTACAACAAGGAAAAGCATTCGTCAACAAAATCACCAATGCCTATCGTTTGGTGAGTGGTTGGGAGGTAAGTGATACGATAGATCAACCATCTTCTAGTAAAATCGCCATCGAGTGGTACCAATCAAAATTCCAAAGTGCTTACGCAGAAATGGAGGATCATTTCTCCAAGTATCGTTTATCGGACTCTTTAATGACTATTTACAAGTTGATTTGGGACGATTTCTGTTCCTGGTTATTAGAAATGGTAAAACCTGGATACCAACAACCAATCGATAGCACTACTTTTGACGCTATTATTTGTGCTTTTGAAAATAATCTAAAAGTACTACATCCGTTTATGCCATTTATAACCGAAGAAATCTGGCATCAAATATCAGATAGATCGACAGAGGAAGCTTTAATTATTTCAAGATACCCTTCAATAAATGCTGTTAACAACACTGTTTTGAATGATTTTGAAATAGCTTCAGAAGTAATATCAGGGATCAGAACCATCAGAAAAGAAAAAAACATTTCATTCAAAGAACCGATTAAGTTATTTGTGATCAATAATATTGAAGCTAGTTCCTCTTTCGATGCTGTCATCAAAAAAATGGGGAATGTCGAGCATCTTGAATACATCCCAGAAAAAATTGAAGGAGCATTAACCTACCGAGTTAAATCTAACGAATATTTTATACCTATGGAAGGATCGATTAATGTAGAGACTGAAATAGCAAAACTTACCGACGAATTAACTTATACTGAAGGCTTTTTAAAAAGTATTCAAGCCAAGTTAAACAACGAGCGATTTGTAAACAATGCCCCTGAGAAAGTGGTTGCCTCAGAAAAGCAAAAAGAGGCAGACGCTTTAGCTAAAATTACCACGCTTAAAAATAGTCTATCTAGTTTAACAAAATAAAAAAAGCCCTTTCATGAAAGGGCTTTTAAATTTTAATATAATTGTTGGCTAATTATTTTTATCCACTCATTTATTGTTAACTTTTATTGAGATGAGAACCATCGCAATACCCATTAGCATCTTGTGTGTTTCCACATCCACATTTTGGTCTGTCGGTGTTTTTCATAAGGAGTGTATTAAAATTTTAAATTTACATTAATATCAAAATCATCATAAATAGCTTTGTCTTTTAATCCCTCAAAAAAGCTACTTGAACCATACTTTATATCGTAGGTGGTGCGATCTATCTTAATGGCTGCAGTTGCATTATTTCCATCCACTACAAAATCAAAATCGATATTATTAGTAATCCCTTTTATCGTTAAATCACCTTTCACACGGTAATTATTTTCTCCATTCATAGTCACTTCCTTGAATTGTAGCATCGCATTGGGATGGCTTTCAGTTCCAAAAAAATCTTTTGATTTCAAATGACCCTCAAGTTTAGCCCCGTACTCACCATCTAAATCAGTACATTTTATCGAATTCATATCCATTGAGAAAACACCATCTACTAGAGTACCATCGTTAAACATCAATGTTCCTGATTTAAATTTTATCGTTCCTTCGTGTGATCCTGTAACTTTATAACCTTTCCAAGTTATGTTACTTTCATCGAGATTGATTTCGGTTTTCTCTACCAATAGATTTGTAAAAGAGTAGCTACTAAATACAATTAGTGCAAGTGCAAATAATTTTTTAAAAGTTTTTTTCATTAGAATAAGTTTTTAATTTTTTAACATCTACAAATAACAAAAAGAATTTTAAATAAAAAAATAAACTAGATTAACAAATTCAATAAAATTAATCTTTAGCTAATTCTGTCTTAATTTTACTTAAAAATTCTTTAGTAATCCCTAAATAAGAGGCTACCATATATTGAGGAACTCTTTGCTCTATAGTTGAAAACTGTTTCTTAAAATAAAGATATTGATCTTTTGCTGATAAGCTAAAATTATTTACGATTCTTTTTTGTGAGGAGACCAATGCTTTTTCTAATAATTTTCTAAAAAGAGTTTCCATTTTAGGAATATTTTGAAAAATTTCATCTTGATTTTGATATGTAAATTGGATTACTTCAGTAGCTTCTATGCACTTAACGTTAAAGTCGGATGGAGTCTGTGTTATAAAGCTACTAAGGTCTGCTGACCACCAATTTTCAATTGCAAAAGTAACGATATGCTCTTGACCTTGCTGATCGACATAAAAATTTTTTGTACACCCTGAAATAATGAAATTAGTATGTTTACAAACAGCTCCTTGTTGAACAATATAGTGTCCTTTCAAGTATTTTTTATAATTGGTATTTGATCGTAAAAAAGCGATTTCTTTTTCGGTCAGATCGATATATTTATTAATATAATTTAAAAATGATGAATAATGCATCTATAAAAAATTGTTGGGGCTTATAGTTTTGTTCCAAATGCTAAATCGCCAGCATCTCCTAATCCAGGAACAATATAACCTTTATCATTTAATTGATCATCAATTGTAGCAATCCAAAGTTTTGTGTT
>JAAEPP010000255.1 GCA_024232495.1 Flavobacteriaceae bacterium | reverse complement strand
GTCTTTCCATTTAAAACTATTATTGGCCTTCCAACTGTATAGGTTTGGTTTTTCAATTTGTCTTTTTCGATAAGGATCAAAGAATAAATACTTAGCACCTATCGTATTAGTGTTAAAATTACTTTCTTTAAAGTTGTCACCAGAATCAACTAATGAAACAGCATTTGATTGGTAAGCGCCAATCAAACTAATTTCTAGCTCTTCTTTCCAAATTCCATACCTAAAATTATAATCAATGATAAAAGCATCTGTTTTTTTATTTAAGATTGAATGCTCCTCTTTGCCTAGTCCAAAACCTGTCTCAAATTGTAAAACATCTTTTCCAACAGAAAATGCTCCCTGCGAAAATCCTGGGCGATTAGAATTTATCGTTTCTGTATATTGAGCAAATACTGAAATTGATACAAATAAAAAAAGAAATAAAATTTTACTACGCTTAATGACCATAAAGTTTTTGGTTAAATTCAAAGATATAATTTATCATTTATTTAATACTAGTTTTTACAAAATTATCCAATCTATTTGTATTTTTGAACAGCAATTAAATATGAATATGAATTCCTTTTTAGAAACGGTATTAACAGTACTATTGGTATACTATGGGTTAAAAATTTTATTTAAGTTTTTAAAACCCTATTTATTAAAATATATGGTCAAAAAAGCTACAAAAGGTTTTGGAAATGCTTTTGGTGAAAACCCTTTTCAACCAGAAAAAGCTAGAAAAAATGAAGAAGGAAAAATTACAATTGATCCCTTAAAGTCTAGTACGAAAACTTCCAAATCGAAAGTAGGAGAGTACATCGATTTTGAAGAACTTGACTAATCTGTAAAAACTTCTTTTCTCTTATTTTAAAAGAACTCCACATTTTTTCATAAATTCCCCAAGTATTTTTAAAATCTAGATGAAACAACTAAAAAAGTTCCTGCCCCATATTATTGTATTCATTTTATTTACAATGATTTCTCTTACTTATTTCAGCCCAGTTTTACAGGGTAAAAAAATATTTCAGAGTGATATAGTTCAATATACTGGAATGGCAAAACAGCAGAACGATTTTAGAAAATCGACAGGTGAAGAAACTTATTGGACCAATGCTGCTTTTGGAGGAATGCCTACCTATCAATTAGGCGCAAAATACCCTCATAATTATATAAAAAAACTAGATTTAAGTTTACGGTTTTTACCAAGACCTGCTGATTATTTATTTCTTTATTTCGTTGGTATCTATATACTTTTTTTAGTACTAAAATTAGATTACAAATTGGCTTTTATAGGAGCCTTAGCCTTTGGATTTTCAACATATTTGATCATTATTTTAGGTGTAGGACACAATGCAAAAGCACATGCAATTGCATACATGCCATTGGTTTTAAGTGGAATTATTTTAGCCTTGCGAGGAGCATTCTTTAGAGGTTTTTTACTAACTACGATAGCCTTGGCGCTAGAACTGGTTGCAAATCACTTCCAAATGACTTATTATTTGCTTTTGTTAGTTTTGGTAATCGGTCTTGTGTATTTAATCGATTCCTATAAAAATAAAGCATTACCGACTTTTTTCAAGGGTGTAGGAGTTTTAGTGGTAGCAGTAATTTTTGCAATAGGCCTCAACGCCACTAATATTTTAGCAACAAAAGAGTATGCAGCTACTTCTACTAGGGGGAATAGCGAATTAACAATTAATCCTGACGGAAGTGCTAAAGTGGCTAATAAAGGACTCGACTACGATTACATCACAGAATATAGTTATGGGAAGTTAGAAAGTTTTAATTTATACATCCCTAGGTTTATGGGTGGAGGGTCTTCAGAACCTTTACCTGACAACCCAAAATCATTAGAGGCTATTATGCAATTAGGAGCTTCTTCTCAAGAGGCCAATCAAATTTTAAATCAAGTACCCATGTATTGGGGTGATCAACCGATAGTAGCTGCACCTGCTTATGTTGGTGCTGTAATTATTTTCCTGGCTTTACTATCCTTATTTCTAATTAAAGGTAAATTAAAATGGTGGTTAGTTTCAGGAATTCTACTAAGCTTACTTTTATCTTGGGGGAAAAATTTAAGTTTTATTACCGACTTTTTTATTGAATACATTCCACTTTACAATAAGTTTAGAGCGGTATCTTCTATACAGGTGTTATTGGAGTTATTGCTTCCGATTTTAGCAATCATTGGATTGCAACAGTTTCTATTTACTTCTGAAGGATTGGAGAAAAAGAAAAAAGCGCTTATGTATGCTACAGGAATTACTACCGGAATAACTATCATATTCATTTTATTTAAATCTTTCTTATTTGATTTTACAAGTCCCTACGATACTTATTTCATGAAAGATTTAGGTCCAAGATTTGTTGCTGCCATGGAAGAGGATAGAATGACGTTGTTTACCAGTGATGCCCTTAGATCCCTTATATTTGTTTTATTATCAGCTGGAATTTTATGGTTTTATTTTAAATCAAAACTCAAACAAGGAACAGCTGTTGTTTTGTTCGCAATATTGATAGTATTTGATTTGGTTGGAGTTGACAGAAGATATGTAAATAACGATGATTTTGTAAAGGCTAGAATTATGGACCATCCTTTTCAAGAAAACTTCGCAGATAAAGAAATTTTAAAGGATACAGCGTATTTTAGAGTTTATGACGTGACTTCAAGTCCATTTAATAGTGGTAAAGCAAGTTATTACCACAATGCATTAGGCGGTTACCATGCGGCAAAACCTGGACGAATTCAGGATATCGATAATTTCTATTTAAGTAAAGGAGATATAGGGATACTAAATATGATGAATGTACGATACATCATTACCCAAGGAAAAAATGGAACAGCTTTCCCTCAACGTAATCCATACGCAAACGGTGCTGCTTGGTTCGTAGAAAATGTATTGATCGCCCAAAACACCAATGAAGAATTATTATTGCTTGATAGTCTAAATACTAAAAGTACAGCCATAATTCATAAAGAATTTAGTAATAAATTACCTTTAGAAGATACTAAACGAGATTCCACAGCAACCATTAAATTAAAGAGTCATACTCCAAACCACCTAGTTTATGAATCAACTACCGAAACTTATCAATTAGCGCTTTTTTCTGAGGCTTATTACCCGGATGGTTGGAATGTATACATAGATGGAAATTTAGTGGAACATTATAGAGCAAATTATATTTTGAGAGCTCTCACGATTCCAAAAGGATCTCATACTATTGAATTTAAATTTGAACCCCAAGTTATTACTATCGGCAGTCGATTATCATTGGCTAGTAGCATTTTATTTTTATTGGTATTTGCTGGAGGCTTTTATAGGAATAGCAGAAAGAAAGTACCATCTAATAATGAATAAAAAGTTATGAAACGTGTACTAGTAATTACGTATTATTGGCCGCCAGCTGGTGGTCCAGGTGTTCAAAGATGGCTTAAGTTTATTACTTATTTTAAAGAGTTTGGAATTGACCCTATCGTTTTTATTCCAGATAACCCTCATTATCCTTTAATAGACGAATCTATTAGTTCTGAGCTTCCAAAAGGAATTCAAATCATTCGATTTCCAATAAAAGAACCTTATAGATTTGCAAATCTATTTTCAAAAAAGAAAACAAATCGGGTTAGTAGTGGAATTATAACAAAGCAAAAACAATCTGTTTTAGAAAAAGTCCTTTTATGGATTCGTGGTAATTTTTTTATTCCAGATGCCAGAGTAGGATGGGTAAAGCCATCGATAGGTTTTTTAAGAAATTTTATATCTGAACAAAAGGTAGAGGTCATTATTACTTCGGGCCCCCCTCACAGTTTACATTTAATTGGTAAATCCTTAAAAAAGGAAACAGGAATTAAATGGGTAGCAGACTTTAGAGATCCTTGGACAACCATTCATTATCACAAATCGCTGAGACTAAGCAAAAGAGCTCAAAAAAAGCATTTAGCTCTAGAATCAGAAGTGTTAACAAAAGCAGATCATGTAGTTGTAACGAGTGCAACTACTAAACGTGAATTTCAAAAAATTACCAATACTCCCATTGAAGTTATTACTAATGGATACGATTCTATGGACGAATTTATACCTAACTTAGATGTAAAATTTACCTTATCGCATGTAGGCTCTTTACTAAGCAATAGAAATCCTATTGTGTTATGGGAGGCGTTATCCGAACTGTGTTCAGAGGACTCCCAGTTTTCCGAAGATTTATTGATACAACTGGCTGGATCTGTAAGTGACGCTATACCAAATAGTATTCGAAAATACGGTTTAACAAATCAGTGTTTATCGTTGGGATATTTGTCGCATCAAAAAGCAATTCAATTACAGTGTAATTCTCAGGTTTTATTATTAATTGAAATGAACCTTCCTGAGACGAAGGCTATTATACCAGGTAAATTATTTGAATACCTCGCTGCAAAACGACCAATACTGGCAATTGGTCCTGTAGAAAGCGATGTTGAAAAAATCATCGAGGAAACCAGTTCTGGTTGCTATTGCGGTTATTCTGAAAAAGAAAAACTTAAAAACCAAATCAGCACATATTATCAGGCATATAGGCAAGGTCATTTAATTTTAAATTCTAAAGGATTATCAAGTTTTAGCAGAAAAAAACTGACTTCTAATATGAGTAATTTGATTAAAAACTTATAAAAAAATCCCCTTTAATGAGTTGATGCCCATCAGAGGATTTTTATCACTACTTTTAGTACAGTCCTCTACTTCTTTTTCTTGATAAAGTAGTATTGCTATTTACTTGTTGACTCCTTTTAGTGTTCGAAGCTATATTTGAAGTCTTAGAGCTAGAATACCTAGTTGTTCGGTTTTGAGTATTCATATTTGTTTGAGATGAAACCTTCCTGCCATTTAAAATTGTATTTCTATTACTTCTAAATCTGTGACTACCAGTTAGAGTTGGTTTTGTATTTAAATTATTAACTAAACGATTTCCTCTAGGATTCTGATTGTTGGTTATTGGCTTAGTATGATTGACAGGTCTTGTTCTATTAATAATTGGTTTAGATGTAATAGCTACAGAAGTCCTTCTTCGAGATGGCTGATAATTTTTATTTACTTCATACCGTCCACCTTTATAGTGATTATATCTACCAGGGCGATCAAAATTTCTTCTACCATTCGCATAGGTATTATTGTTTCTACCTCTATTTCTATAATAATTATGGTGAACTGTATAGCTGTAGCGAGTGGGCACGTAATTCCTTCTGTACGGATAATTATATACCAAACAGTTAGTATAGGCAGGTCTAATGTAATACGAATGCCAAGGTCTGTAAGTGTAATGATAGTTAAATGCATTGATAAAGCCAGAACTATAGGCGTAATATCCATAACGGTTGTAATGGATATAAAGCCCTCCAATTCTTGTAATTCGATTTCTATTATAGTATATATTTATGGTGCCTACTTGCGAAACTCTGCCAAATTCATCATAATAAATAGGTACATTTTCTACTTGAATAACGCCCCCATACATGTCGTACTGAACATACATCTCATAATTGAAACCAGCGTTATAACTAATGTTGATGTTTGGAGAATTATTTCCTAAATATGTGAAATCGAATTGACCATCTGGAAAAACTGAAAACTCAACATTCTGAACCGTAAAAATGTAGGAATTACCATAATTAATAAAATTTGGATTTAAGTTATTATTTATGGTTTCCGTTGTGGAAGCAATCAAAGAAGAAAAACTAATAAGAAAGATTCCGATGGATAGTGTGATTGCTTTTTTCATAATAGATGTTTTTAATATTTCTATTTATACAATACCAACGACCGTGCCATATTTGTAAAGTGCTGATATACAATATGAAAAAAGATTTTGTTTTCTATCATAAAAAAAAGGAGCTATCCAAAAACATAAAATCCGTCTTTTTAACTAAAAGACGGATTTTAAAAACAAACCAACTCAAACTTATTAATAAAATATATTACATTTTATTTGGAGCAATCATCATGCCATAACATATTTAAAAATATGTTTGTGATTTATTTAACAATAAATTGCACTATATTTTCTCAGATAAATAAGTGGCTGTATAAGATTTTTTGTTTTTAGCGACCTCTTCTGGAGTTCCTTGCGCAATCAAGTCGCCACCTTTTTCACCGCCATCAATTCCCAAGTCAATCACATGATCGGCGCACTTAATTAAGTCCATATTATGTTCTACTACAATTACAGTGTGGCCTTTGTCTAACAATGCATAAAAAGACTTTAATAATTTATTAATATCATGAAAATGTAAACCTGTAGTTGGCTCATCAAATATAAAAAGGGTCTTTTCTTTGGTGGTCCCTTTAATTAAAAAGGAAGCTAATTTAATACGTTGTGCTTCTCCACCCGAGAGGGTAGAAGAGCTTTGTCCTAATTGTACATACCCCAAACCAACATCTTGAAGCGGTTGCAACTTGTTGGTAATTTTAGTTTCTCCATTGGTACTGAAAAAGTTGATCGCATCCTCTACCGTCATCTGTAATACGTCGTGGATATTTTTTTTATGAAACTGAACTTCTAATACTTCTTTTTTAAACCGTTTTCCTTTACAAGCATCACATTCTAAATGAACATCTGCCATAAATTGCATTTCTATAGTAACTTCACCTTCACCTTTGCATTTTTCACAACGACCACCATCAACGTTGAACGAAAAATGTTTGGGTTTATAACCTCTAATGTCAGCTAATTTTTGTTTTGAAAATAAACTTCTAATATCATCATAGGCTTTGATGTATGTAACAGGATTGGATCTACTAGAACGTCCAATGGGGTTTTGATTTACAAATTCTACATTTTTAATACTTGAAAAATTCCCTTCTAATTTGCTAAATTGCCCAGGCTTTTCGCCATAACCACCAACTTCTTTTAAAATGGCTGGATATAATATTTTTTTTACCAAAGTACTTTTGCCACTACCAGAAACACCAGTAATAGCTGTAAAACAACCCAAAGGAAATTGAACATCTATATTTTTTAAATTATGCTGTCTGGCACCAAATAATTGGATACTGTTTTTTGAGGTTCTTCTTTGTGCTGGGATTTCAATAGAAAGGGTTCCGTTTAAATATTGAGCCGTTAGTGAGTTTGATTTTAATAAATTTTTATAATTCCCAGAAGCAACAACTTCACCTCCAAAACTTCCAGCTTCAGGACCGATATCTATAATTTCGTCTGCTGCTTTCATAATGTCCTCGTCGTGTTCTACGACGATGACTGTATTGCCTAAATCTCGTAACGACTTTAATACTTCAATAAGTCGTTCTGTATCTTTTGGATGTAGACCAATACTTGGTTCGTCTAAGATATACATAGATCCAACTAAACTACTTCCTAATGAGGTAGCTAGATTGATTCGTTGTGATTCGCCACCAGACAGGGTATTGGATTTTCGGTTAAGTGTTAAATAATTTAAACCAACTTTGTTTAGAAATTCCAATCGATTGTTAATTTCAATTAAAAGTCTTTTAGCAATTTCTTTATCGTATTTATTAAGTTTTAGGTTTTTAAAAAAAGCGGTTACTTTTTCTAGCGGTAATTCAACTAATTCTTGTAGGGAAGTTCCATTAATTTTTACATAACTAGCTTCTTTTCTCAAACGTTTCCCTTTGCAGGTGTTGCATATGGTTTTACCACGATACCTGGAGAGCATTACTCGGTTCTGAATCTTATAGCTTTTTGAGGTCAATTCTTCAAAAAAATCATTTAATCCTCTAAAGTGTTCATTGCCTTCCCAGACCAATAGCTTTTGATCTTCAGATAATTCAAACCAAGGTTTATGGATAGGGAAATCAAATTTATAAGCGGCATTTACTAGTTGGTCTCGATACCAACTCATAGATTCGCCTCTCCATGGAAAAATAGCATTTTCAAAAACAGATAATGCAGTATTTGGAACTACTAAATCACTGTCAATACCAATAACATCACCATAACCTTCACAAGTTTTACAAGCTCCGTAAGGATTGTTAAAACTAAATAAATGGATGTTTGGGCTTAAAAAAGAAATTCCATCAGCTTCAAAACGGTTATTAAATACCGTTAGAGAAGAATTTGAAATATTTTCGATTTGAAGTTCACCTTTTCCTTCAAAAAAAGCAATCTCTACGGCATCTGCCAATCTATTTAGAAAATCTTCATCATTCTTAGTAATAATACGGTCTACTACTAAATAGATTTTTTTTGGCAACTTTTCGCCTTTTAAATCGTCGAGTCTAACAATGCGATCCCCCAACTTAATTCGGGCATATCCTTGTTGTAATAGCGCGAGTAATTTATTTTCAATGGAACGCCCTTTTTCTAATATGATAGGAGCTAGAAGGAGAAGTTTTTCACCTTCCTTAAATTCTTTTAAAAAATTAATAACATCGGTAACATTATCTTTCTTTACTTCTTTTCCAGAAATTGGAGATATGGTTTTACCAATTCGAGTGTACAATAATTTTAGATAGTCGTAAATTTCGGTTGTAGTACCAACTGTTGAACGTGGGTTGGTTGAATTTACCTTTTGTTCGATTGCAATTGCAGGAGAAATCCCCTTAATAGAGTCTACCTTAGGCTTATTAAGCCGTCCTAAGAATTGTCTAGCGTAGGAAGATAAACTTTCCACATAACGTCGTTGTCCCTCTGCATAAAGGGTGTCAAAAGCCAAACTTGATTTTCCGCTTCCAGATAAACCAGTAATCACAACCAGTTTATTTCTAGGGATAACTACAGAAATATTCTTCAGATTGTGAAGTTTAGCTCCCTGGATTACTATATTTTTTTTAATATTTATGGAATCAATATTCAAGCTTTTATTCTAATATTTAGTAGTGAATTTTGCAAAGATAACATTTACAAATTGAGATTTATAATAAGGTTCATTAATATTTTTTATTGAAAATAATTGTTTTTTTTTGCAATTGTTAATCTATTGTTATTATATTTACCCCTGAGAATAACCATAAAATCTTTTTTGCCTATAGCATAATATTACTTTTTTAAATAAAAATTAGATCACAACAAGCATATGGAATCGTATGTTTTGTAAACTATTTAAAAGTACTGTTATGATAAAAAAAGAATCTACAGATGCACAATTGGTTAGTGCCTACATGAATGGCAACGAACAAGCAATAAGCGAATTAATAACCCGTCACAAACAAAAAATATATAGTTTTATATATTCAAAAGTATTTGATAGAGATATTTCTGAGGATATTTTCCAAGATACTTTCATTAAAGTTATTAAAACTTTAAAAAGAGGTGCCTATAATGAGGAAGGTAAATTTATCCCTTGGGTAATGCGTATATCACATAATTTAGTCATCGATCATTTCAGAAAAAACAATCGAATGCCAAAGTTCGAAAACAACACTGATTTTAATATTTTTTCAGTACTTCATGACGGCTCCTTGAATGCTGAAAAATCAATGATAAAAAAACAGGTAGAAGGTGATTTAAAAAAAATCATACAGGAGTTACCTGACGATCAAAAAGAAGTACTGTTAATGCGTATTTACAAGGAAATGAGTTTTAAAGATATCAGTGAAAAAACAGGTGTTAGTATCAATACCGCTCTTGGTAGAATGCGATATGCATTAATCAACCTTCGTAAGGTTATTGACAAGCATAATATTGTATTGACAAATTAATACAATAATAAATATTTTGATGCGTTATTAAAAAAGATAACCTTGAAATACTTATTATATGCAAAAAATGTACTCTGGAATTTCACGTTCGGAACACGTGAATGAAAACCTAGTTCCAAAAGAAGAAACAATTAAATTTCTTCTGGATTATTCAAAGGCTTTAAGTGTTATAAATTATAATAAATTGAAGTTTGAAGCACTTCTAAACTAAACTTTGTAAAACCTCGAATTTTTTCGAGGTTTTTTTAGTTGTTTAATTTTTTAAGAATAGACTTTCTTCCAATTTTTTTTGTGATAATATCTTTGTCAATGTCCCAACCTCTCGCGGGTGAATACTCTCTACCATAAAATATTATTTGTAAATGTAATTTATTCCATAAATTTTTTGGAAATAATCTTTTAGCGTCTTTTTCGGTTTGAACCACATTTTTACCATTAGTCATTCCCCATCGATACATTAATCGATGGATATGTGTGTCTACAGGAAATGTTGGGATATTAAAAGCTTGTGATAAAACCACGCTGGCCGTCTTATGACCCACTGCTGGTAATGCCTCCAAATCTTCTAAATTAGCTGGGACTTTTCCCTGATGTTTGTCAATTAATATTTTTGATAATCCATAGATACCTTTTGATTTCATTGGCGATAAACCAACCGGCCTAATAATAGTTCTAATCTCTTCTACTGACAATTTAATCATATCATAAGGATTATCCGCCATATTAAATAAAATAGGGGTAATTTTATTTACTCCTTTATCGGTACTTTGTGCAGACAATAAAACAGCAATTAATAGGGTGTATGGATCTTTATGGTCAAGTGGGATAGGAGTTTCAGGATAAATACGTTCTAATGTATTTATTATATAAACTATTTTTTCTTGTTTCGTCATTTATGTATTTTTACACAAAAGTAAAAAAATGAATACACTAAAAGTAGGTGACAAGGTCCCAAATTTCACATCGACAGATCAAGATGGGAATACCATACAATTTAATGATTACCAGGGTAAAAAGCTAGTGGTGTTTTTTTATCCTAAAGCGAGTACTCCCGGATGTACTGTTGAAGCCTGTAATTTGCGTGATAACTTCGAGTTACTCAAAGAAAAAGGCTTTGAACTTTTGGGAGTTAGTGCTGACAATCAAAAAAGACAAACTAATTTTAGAAATAAATATAATTTCCCATTTCCTTTGTTAGCAGACGAGGATAAAGAAGTAATCCATGCTTTTGGAGTTTGGGGCTTAAAAAAGTTTATGGGTCGTAAATATGATGGTATTCATCGAAAAACATTTCTTATCGATGAAAAAGGCTTCGTTATGAGGGTTATAGATAAAGTAAAGACTAAGTCGCATGCTTCTCAAATATTAGAAGAAAACGAATAAGTACTATCTAGAGTAACCGAAAAGTTCTTTTTGTTTAATTATTTCAGAAACACCTTCTGGAAGAAGTTTTTCCCAACCTTCGTCATTATTTTTAATCATTTTAAGTACAGTACGAGAAAAAATATTAAGATGGTCCTTGTCAAAATCTTCGATGTCAACCACCTTTCCATTGTATTTAAAAAACTTATAGAGTTCTTTCATTCGTGGGTGTACTTTCAGGTTGTCACTATTGGTGTATTCACCCGTATCTGGATCTAACATCGGGTAAACATAAACTTTAAGATCTTTAAAGAATAATTTTCCAAAAGCTTCTAAAATACCACCACTTAGGTGGCGATAATACTTTTCATCAAAAATATCAATCATATTATTTACTCCTAGAGCTAATCCCATTCGTTTTTTTGTATAAGCCGAGAAATATTCTACTAATTTATAATATTCTTGAAAGTTTGAAATCATAACCGTATGACCTAATGAACATAATAATCTAGCACGAGACATAAAATCTTCTTCATTAATTTCTCCTTCAGCTCTCAAATTAGACAAGGTAATCTCAAAAATAACGATGGTTTTATCTTCATCGACCTTTTTTTCTTTTTTGAAAATATCTAATGATTTTTCGTACATATCAATATTAACCTTAGTTACAGGTCTAAAACTACCTCTTAAAGCCAAGATATTCTTTTTGTACAAAATAGCTGCAGGCAATATGTTTTTACCATCTGGTCCAAACATAACAGCTTGAGTCATTCCGTTTTTAATTAGCTGTAAACTCATTAATCGATTATCAACTTCACTAAATTGCGGTCCTGAAAAATTTATAGTATCAATTTCAATTTTATCTTGATCAATATGATCATATAAATATCGAAGCAATTTTTTTGGTTCGTTAAATTTATAGAATGCACCGTATATTAGATTAACACCTAGCGTACCAAGAGTATTTTGCTGCAGTGTGGCTTCGTTTTCGTGGAAACGAATATGTAATACAATTTCATTATAATCACCGTCTGGCTCTACTTGGTATTTAATACCAACCCATCCATGTCCTTTAAATTTTTTAGCAAAATCAATGGTAGCTACTGTATTGGCATACGAAAAAAATAGTCTATCAGGATGTTTACTTCTTGGAAGTCGTTGTTCAATTAAATTAATTTCATGGCTAAGCATTGTTTTTACACGCGACTCAGTAACATATCGGTTGTCTTCTTCTATTCCATAAATAGAATCGCTAAAATCCTTATCATAGGCAGACATGGTTTTAGCAATCGTTCCAGAGGCTCCACCAGCTCTAAAAAAATTTCGAACGGTTTCTTGACCGGCACCAATCTCAGCGAATGAACCATAAATATTTTCATTCAAGTTAATTCTAAGAGCTTTACTCTTTGTGGATGGAATATTTTCAAAATCTTTTTCTCCTGAAATAGTAATCGACATGTTGTTTTATTTTCTGGAAACAAAGTTAATAAATACCTTAGTTAAACAAAATAAATACTGTTATTTTTGTAGGATGAATTCAAGTTTAACAATCACTTTTCTTGGAACTGGAACTTCGCAAGGAATACCTGTTATTGCAAGTGAACACCCAGTTTGTAAAAGCAACGATTTAAAGGATAAAAGACTTCGTGTTTCTATTTTAGTATCATGGGATCATTATAATTACGTAATTGATTGTGGACCTGATTTTAGACAACAAATGTTAAGAGCAAACTGCAGCAAAATTGACGGAGTTTTACTAACGCATGAGCACAATGATCATACGGCAGGTATTGATGATATTAGACCTTTTTATTTTAAACAAGGTGCTATTTCTTTTTTTGCTCAGAAACAAGTTTTTAAAAATTTACACCAACGATTTTCTTATATTTTTGAAACTGAACATAAATACCCAGGTTCTCCAACTTTAAATGAAATTGAAATTTCCAAATCGAGTAGTTTTCAAGCAGGAGGGAAGCAAATAATTCCTGTTGAGGTATTGCACGGGTCATTACCAATATTAGGATTTAGAATAGATGATTTTACATATCTAACAGATGTAAAGACCATAGCTGAAGAGGAACTTGATAAAATTAAAGGCACTTCTATATTGGTGATCAACGCGCTAAGAAAAGAAAAACATCATTCGCATCTTTCTTTAGATGAAGCACTAGAAATTATAACTATAATTAATCCAAAAAAAGCCTATTTAACTCACATTAGTCATTTATTGGGTTTTCATTCAGAAATTGAAAAAGAACTTCCTGACAATGTATTTTTAGCTTACGATACACTTAAATTAACTCTATAAAAAATGAAACGTACTTTATTTATGTATTTATTTTTATTTACGCTACTGTTTGTAATATTCCAGTACATGAATGAAAAAAAAATATTCGAAAAACAAGAAAATAAAATTGAAAAACAAAGAAATACTATTTCTAATCTAAAAAATGAGTTGTTAACACTTAAGGACTCCCTAGAGGTTTTGTCAAATGAAAATTTAAGTTGTAACTATTTTACACTTCAAGGAAACGAAAATGCAATGTCGTATGTTGAAAAATTGGGTTTTGAGTCACTAGAAATTGAAAGCCAGGTATCAGAATATATATATGACCAAAATTTAGTAAAAGAAAAAAACTATCTGATTCCCTACGAGGGAATGAATGGTAAGATGAAAATAAATAAAATTAAATTTCTTAATCACAAATGGATTATCGCTGATTTTACTGATGGTCGGTATTGGGGAGAAATGATTTTAGAGTATTATGTTACAAAAAAGAATAAAATTGAATTGAATCAAATTTCATCTTTACTGTATCCTTCGTTCTAGCTTAGCTATTTTTCTCTAACCAATTTTTAAAATCATAAAAATTTTGAGGGGAAACGCCATGACCTACAGGAAATTCGTTGTATGTAAGATCGGGTACTATATTAGAAAGAAAATGTTTTGTTTTTCTAGCCCATTCTACAGGTATTACCTGGTCTAAAGTACCATGTGAAGAATAAATATTCAAATTTTTGAAGTCATTTTCATGATAATCTTCTTTGAGGATTCCTTCGTTTACATAACCACTTAAACCAATTATGTTCTTTATTTTTTTAGGATAACTCAGAGCAATTGATAATCCCAGGATAGTTCCTTGACTAAAACCCAAGAGGGTTATGTTATTTTTATCCACTGGATATTTTTCAATAATTTCATTTATGACACTAACAACCCTATCTCTGGAATTTATAGCTTGATTGTCGTCACTCCATTTTCCGTCTACATTATCAAAATGGATGGCATACCAGGCATTACCATGAGGATTTAAACCGTAGGGTGCCTTTAATGAAATTATAGCATATTTGGATGGTAATTCAGATGCAAAAGAAAATAAATCATTCTCATCGCTGCCATAACCGTGGAGCATTATAATTAGTGGGACATTTTTAGAATCGTTTAAATTTGAAGCTCTGTATTGGTGTTCTAATTGTAATTGTTTTTTTTCCATTTATTGATTTAAAAAATTAAACCATTTTTGAAACAGATCAGTAATAATGGGGATTCCTTTTTGTTTCCCTGTAATTGCCATAATTAGAGAGTATGTCCAGGAAAAAAAACAAGCAACCCATATAACTTGACCACTAAAAAACAAAAAGGAATTGCCTTTTATAAAAGTGGTGGAAATAAATAATAGGATCACTAAACCAAACATATTTTTGATATGGTAACTTACCAATTTGTCTTTTTCTTCCATATTTAGAATATAGGCAATTATTAAACCTATAAATGATAAATAAGCCAATATTGCTTTATAATTTGATTTGTTTTTCATTAATTTAAAATCATTTTTTTGTTGGCAATAACACCGTAAACCTTACCTTTTAGTTGACGGCCAAGAAGCGCTGAGTTTTTTGATTTAGATAAGATATTCTTTTCGTTAAACACCCATTGTTCCTCAGGGTTAAATAAAGTAATGTCTGCATTATTTCCCTCATCAATACTGTTTATTTGAATTTTAAAATCTTCTTTTAAACCAGTTAAATACTTTATAGTTTTTTCAATGTCTAAGGTGTTATTTAGGGCTCCAAAACAACTTTCTAAACCAATACTTCCATAGAGAGCTTGATCAAATTCAATTTTTTTATTTTCAATATCGATTGGATTATGATCACTTGTAACCGCATCAATAGTTCCCTCATTTAATCCTTTTATGAGGGCCTTTATATCTTTCTCGGTTCTGAGTGGTGGTTGTAATTTATAGTTTGAATCAAAGTTTTCTAAAACATCATCCGTCAAAATAAGATTGTTAATGGATACGCTAGAAGTAACATTTAAACCTTTACTTTTCGCATCTTTAATTAAAGCAACTGATTTTTTTGTTGAAATAGTTGGTATGTGTAGTTTTCCTCCCGTGTATTCGAGTATATATAAATCCCTAATAATTTGAAGTTCTTCTGCTAAATTTGGTATCCCTTTTAGACCCAATTTGGTGCTATTGGTATCTTCATTTACATTTCCTTGTTTAGCTATAGAGCTTTCAAAAGGAAAGGATTGTATCAGGCCATCAAAGGTTTGAGAATATTGCAATGCTATTTTTAGTAGATTTGGATTTTTTACGGGAGTCTTATAGTCATAAAAACAGCTAGCTCCTTCGTTCTCCATATCAAATAATTCTGCTAAATCTTTACCGTTGGACCCTGTTGTTAATGCTCCTACTGCATACAAAGAAACAGCGTTATTATTGGCCTGCGATTTT
Organism: Flavobacteriaceae bacterium; assembly: GCA_024232495.1. Lineage (GTDB taxonomy): Bacteria > Bacteroidota > Bacteroidia > Flavobacteriales > Flavobacteriaceae > Marifrigoribacter. Next base: position 8,262 of record JAAEPP010000255.1, on the reverse strand, counting down.
AAAAAATGGATTGTAGATTTATTATCGGTTACTGGATTGGTATTGGAATTAACTGCTACATGCGTAAATCCGCTTTTTGCAGCTGTTATCAAACCATTTTGTAGGGTTTCTCGCTCCTCAAAACCTGGTTCGCCAAAAGAAACACTGGTATCAAACCAGCCTTGAGAAAGATGGAGGTTGGGTAATCTTATCTCTTTAAATTGACCACTATTTGAGATTGTTTTCGCAATTTTAGTAATCTTTCCTTTTTCAATTAAAACATCTCTTTTTTTAAGATGATGTTTTGTTGATGCATCAACAATAATTGCAGCTTTAATTAAAATATTCATTTGTAAAATTTTAAAATAACCAATTCTATTAAAAGAAACAGTAGTGCTAAAATAACAAACCATTTCCAAAAACTATTAATTTTATTATCCAGAGCTATATTATCAAACAAATCACCCACATTATTATACAGATTTGTATTGTCCCAATTATTGGGATTGGAATAGGTTAGAATGCTTTCTTGTCTATCAAAATTATAACTAACTTTATCAATAACTATATCATCCTTAGTAATGGAATAGTTTCCAGCATTGGAAGGGTTGTTTTCGGTAGCTATGTTTACCTGATTTTTCTTAGTTTGTTGTAATGGAATAAACGTATTTAAACTATCAGATATTTTAAGAATTTCATCTTGCTTTAAAGAAATAGAAATCGAATATAGGTTTTGTTCTCCAATTTCATAATAAAGCTTTGGTAATGCTAAACTTTGTTTGGCCATATTATAAAATGTGGGCACAATAAGAGGAGAGTTCTGAAAATTTGAATTTTGTAAATTGATGGCTGCGGTGGAAGTATATATATGATTCTTTCTTAATAAAAAAGGTTTTGAATCTTCAAAACTCAATACTTTCTGTACAGATGAGTTTAAATTGAAAAAGGAATTAACTATTGGATATTGGAAATTAATAATTTCTTTTTCAAAGACATTTTTGTACAAAGGATTTTCAAATTCTATTTTAGTTATTTTTTTTTCTTTCTTATTAAAATTTGAAATGGTACCTAATTCTAGTGATGCGTACAATTGATTATACTGCTCAATAATAGCATTACTAGACGGAATTATTAATAGGGAGCCTCCTTGGTCAGTATACAATTTTATGGCAGTAACTAACGACTCGGGAATTTGCTCTAATTCATTCAAAATAATAAAATTTTGAGAGCTAAAATTGGTATAGTTTAAGCTTTTAGAACCCTGTTGTGTAAAATTAAATTCATTTTCTTTAAAGATTCTCTTGAAATACATATTATCAGTGTTGCCAATTTCTAAGACTTTTATCTTTTTTCTTAGATTGGTACTAAAATATAAGTTGTTGTCAAATTTTAAGTTAGGATCGGTAATCTCTAATTTTCCTTCGAATTTATCATTATTATCGATCTCAAATACTACTTCTTTCTTTTTAATACTATTAATATCCTGACCAAAATTAACAGCGGTTTTAGCTATTAGTTTATTTTTGTTATAAAGTGAAATAGGAACTGTTTCTGGGATTAGACCTTGGCCGGTTATTATTACTTTAAGATTCACACTAGCTATATTTGTATTAGCTATAAAAACAGAATCAATATTAATATTAGAAACCTCTTGATACTTTAAAGCAACGATATCTAAGATTATTCCATCCGGAACTTCAGGAAATTCCGATTTGGATTGGAAATCGGATATGTAAATGATTCGCTTTTCTGAATTATTGTTTTTAGTTGAAAAAAGTTGATTGGATTTAATAATTACTTCTTTAGGACTTAATTGTCTTTGAGAGTGATTAATAGTTAAAATATCGTTTTTAAAGTTTTGTGCGGAAGTGTTTCTTTTTGAAAAATCATTGGTTAACCAATTAATTTTATAATCATAAAAATCCTGCGAATATAATTTTTGTAGATGTGTTTGTAAGGATACTCCTTTTGTATCAATTAGTTGAGTACTAAATGAGTTATCAATATAGATCACTAATTCTTTATCATTTTTTAAAGCAGACTTTGAAGCTGAAAAGGGTTGGGAAAAAGCTAAGATAATACAAGAAAAAACAGCCATTCTTGTGAGGAGTATCAACCATTTCTTAAGCTGTGAACTTTTACGAGTTTTTATGCGAACTCTTTTTAAAAAATCAAGATTAGAAAATTCTAATTTTTTAAAACGCCTTAGTTGGAATAGATGAATAAAAATAGGAATAACTAGCAGAAATAGGGCGTAAAGAAGTTCAGGGTGTTTAAACTGCATTCCAATATTTATTTTGCAAATATAAACAATGCCACATAATAATTATGACTAGTTGTACAGAAAGGTGAAATTTAATTTAATTATGTACAACTACAATGATCTAAAAGTAGAATTAGATAATGTTAAAAAGCTCAGTGCTTATTATTTAATCAACTAAAAAGATTCAAAAACTCCCAAGCCAAATAATGCAAAATCATACTTAACAGGATCCTCTGCGTCTAAAATTCTTAAAGATTGATCCAGCTCCTTCAATGCTTTGGCATCATTTTGCTTTCGAGATATTAAACCTAGTTTTCTTGCTACATTTCCTGTATGTACATCCAAAGGGCAGGATAAAACAGACATCGGTATCGTATTCCAAATTCCAAAATCGACTCCACTAAAATCATTTCTTACCATCCACCTTAAAAACATATTGATTCTTTTTGCAGCAGAATTTTTTAGTGGATCACTTACATGTTTTTCTGTTCTAACTGGGTGCGGTAAACTAAAAAATAATTTTTTAAATTCATGAATAGCAAATTGCAATGAATGATCTTTTATATTGTTTTTGAATATGGATTCTAAACCACCATGATTTTTATAGATATTTTGTAGGGCAAAAATAAAATAATTTAAGTCTTTATCATTAAAGGTTCGGTGCACAAAACCAGCGATGGATTGAAAGTCTTTTTTTGAATAATTCATCACAAATTCATAGGGAGAATGATTCATGCGAGTGAGCAAACGAGTGGAGTTAGTTATGATACTTTTTCTGTTTCCCCAAGAAATTGTAGCCACTAAAAAGCTTATGATTTCTATATCGTTTTTTGAGGCACCATATTTTAATAATTGGTGTGGAATTTGGATAGGGTCACTTTCAATAAATTTTTTGTTATTGTATTCTTTAACCTTAACATCAAGAAAATCTTTTAAATCATTCTGGTTCATGATCAGGATAAAATAATACCATCTTTCATTACTAATTTGCGATCTGCCATAGAAGCTAAACTATTATTATGGGTAACAATTACAAATGTTTGACCAAATTCATCTCTTAATTTGAAAAATAAATTGTGTAGATTTTCAGCACTTTCAGTATCTAAATTACCACTTGGTTCATCGGCTAAAATGATAGAAGGATCATTTATTAGTGCTCTAGCCACGGCAACCCTTTGTTGTTCTCCTCCTGATAGCTCGTTAGGTTTATGATTAATTCTATTACTTAAATTTAAAAATGATAAAAGTTCTTTCGCTTTTTTTTCTGCTACTGTTTTTGGAGTGTTTCCAATATATGCGGGAATACAAATATTTTCCAAAGCGCTAAATTCTGGTAGTAGTTGATGAAATTGAAAAACAAAACCTAAATTTTTATTTCTAAATGTTGCTAATTGTTGCTGATTTAGGGAGTCAATGTCCTGACCATCAATTAATAATGAGCTTTTTTCTTCAGTGCTTGAAAAATAATCTAAAGTTCCTAAAATTTGAAGTAATGTTGTTTTTCCGGTTCCAGAGGCCCCGACAATTGATATAACTTCACTTTTTTTTATTTCCAGACTAACCCCTTTTAATACATGTAATTCGTCATAAAACTTGTGTAAGTTGATCGCTTTTATCATACTAAAAATATTATGGTGTGAAAATACTATTTATAAGATGATTAGACAATTCAAATAGTTATGAATTGTGTTTAAAAACATTTTTTAGATTATTATAGTCTAAAAAGTAGGTCACTCGGATTGAAAAAGTATGTTGAGCGGTTTGTTGAAATAAATTATCTAAGCTATCTCCAAAATTAATATTGGATAAATCATCTTCGTTAAAAATTTGATTTCGGTAAAGAAATGAAACTTCACTTCCTGGAGCAAAACGCCACCTGAAGCTCAAGTCGATGTTCCAAATATTAAAATTTCTGTTTGGGTTATATTCGGAGATATCATAATCAAATTGGGTCAGAGTTCCATTTTGATTCAATAAAAAAAATAAATCATCACTGTAATCTGCGGTTCCCCAATAGTTTCTGAATCTTAAATCTATTGCTTTGTAGGGATCAAAGTTATAACTGGCCTGTAGCGAATTTTCTAGATTGGTAATAGCTCTTTGTCCAAAATAGATGTCCACGCCATTATCATCGATATAACCCCTATTATTATTACTTACGAACAGTTCTGTTTCCCATATCAATAATAAATTATTGGAGACACGAAATCTTGGCGTTAAACCTATCTTGTAATTGTATTGCTCGTCATCAATATAATTTCTAAAACCAAGACTCAAATCAAAAGCAAATTTCTTTCTGAAGTCAGTAGATATCCAACTTGTAACTCTAAAATTTGGAGCGTATATAAAGTACCTGCCATCAATACGTGGTTCAAAATAGTCCTTTCTTTCGCTATTTAAATCGGCATCTACACCAAAAGCAAATCGATTGGCTGTGAAAAAAAAAGAATCTAAGCTCAAGTTGTTACCCGTCTGAACATCAGGCCTATAAAGTCTTCGGTGTCTGGCAGTTAAACTTATTTCATATTTATTAAATATTTTTGAGGGTTCAAATATTTCGTAGGAGATACCAGCAACAAAATTGTTATAATTATTTCTGAAATTAACTCCTAAATCATTAATATCTAATGTCGTATTAGCAAAATCATGTCCAACTCGATACCTGAGGTTTCCTTTGGTTCTAAACATATCAAATTCGGATTGAAAACCTGATTTATAACCATCTCCATCGTTAACGTTACTAAAAATCGCCCTTCCAGAGGTTCTAAATCTATTCTCTTTATCGGCGATACTAAATACACCTGCCGTTACATTAGCATCTCTATAATCGCTACCATCCCTAAGTACATTTGTATTGATAAGAGATACCGATGAATTACCATTAAAAACTTGATCTACAACAAAAACATTATAATTTGTTATGGGTTCGATTAATTTTTTTTGAGTAGATCCTGTAACTGAATCTCTTATGGTTGTATAGGTTCGTTCTGTAATTGAATTTAAAAAACCAACACCCAATCCTTTTTTGGTTCTTCCGGAAACTTTTACGGCATTCAATATGTTTACATTCGATGGAGTTTCAATGATGGTTTCGTTGGGATTAAGATCTTCAATGGTACCAGAGGGTGGACCTCCTATACGCCTTGAAAAGAAAATTTCACCTTTATCAAATAACTCAACACCTTCTGTAAAGAAAGCTCTGTTTTCTTCAAAGGTTTGTTCAAAAGGACCTAGGTTAAGTCTAACCTCATCAAAGGCCGTTTGTCCAAAGTCTGGTACCAATGTTAGATCTAGGGTAAAACTATCACTGATTCCGTATTTTAGATCTAAGCCTGCAGTCACATCTGTTTCTGAGTTATTATCAAAGTTAGAAACGACTCCTTGTGCAAAGGGATAAAATGTTAATCTAACCGGTGGATTGATATTTTTGATACCAGTAACTAACCCATTATATAATTTTTCATTTCCTACTTTATTGTCAATAAAATTCCAACTGTGTGTTTCATTTTTATTTTTTAGCTCTCTGTAAAAATTTACACTCCAATCCTGCATTTCAATTTCTGGAAATCTTAAAGCGTTGTAGGGTATTTTATATTCTGCATACCATCCCTTGTTGTCTATGGATGTTTTACAATCAAAAACAACGTTGTAATTAAAATCTTCTTCATTTTGAGAATTTTTTGAATCTCCGATAGTTCCTGCACTAGTGACATAAAATCTGGTTTCATTTATACCATCATTTAAAGTGTTTAAAGCAACATAAAATAGATCGGCCTGAACAAAAACCTCATCTCTTTGACTTAATTGACGTAGGATTTTATCAGAGTTTGGATCAAACATGAAGACCGCAATATAAACAGCATTATCATCGTAAGCCATTTTTACTAATGTCTGGTATTCTTTACTTATCAATCCTTCATTTCCTGGTTCAAACATATTAAAGTCGGATACAGCAGGTAACGATTTCCATAAATCGTCATTTAAAATGCCATCAATTTTTGGGGGGTTATTTATCCTATTAGCTACAATTTCTTTTTTTTCTTGAGAAAAAAAAGAGGCGGTACTTGATAGGGTAAGCATTAAGAATAATAGATGACGCATTATCTTTCGAGAAATTATACTTAACAAAATATTATTAGTTTTTCAAAACTAAGACTATCCTTCTTTTAGTATTACTAACAAAAAGTTAAAAAGTATTTACTTTTTAGCTAATACTATGATTAATTGTAAATTTAAAAAAAAATGATGATGGAAAAAGCAGTTTTTGCTGGTGGTTGTTTTTGGTGTACCGAGGCAATTTTTCAGAGAATACATGGAGTTATAAGTATAAAGCCAGGGTACACAGGTGGCACTATAAAAAATCCTTGTTATCGGGAGGTTTGTTCTGGACGTACTGGACATGCCGAGGCAGTTCAGATTGATTATGAACATCAACTGGTTTCTTTTGAAAGTTTACTAGAAATATTTTTTGCAACCCACGACCCTACAACTTTAAACAGGCAAGGGGCTGATATTGGAACTCAATACCGAAGTGGAATATTTTATACCTCAGCTACACAAAAAATGATCGCTAAAAAGTTTATAGACCAATTAAATAAAAGTCATTTTTTTAAAGCCCCAATTGTGACCGAAATTACTCCCTTAGAGTTGTTTTATGATGCTGAAGAAGACCATCACGATTATTACAATCAAAATTCTGAACAGCGATACTGTGATTATACCATTACTCCGAAAATTGAAAAAATAAAAAAAATATTTTCAGATAAATTAAAGTAAAAATTATTTAAAAATAGGAGGGGTCTTACCATTATTTTCCTTGGCAATTTAAAATGAACAAATATAAATTATTAAAAAAAGGAATATTACTAGATCTAATAGGAATGGCCACTTTGTTAGTTCCATTTTGGGGGAATATCGTAGATTTAGTATGGGCACCTTATGCTGCCTCTCAAATGAATAAAATGTACCGCGGTACTAAAGGTAAAATCGCCGCTGTTATTGTTTTTTTAGAAGAAATAATTCCAGGCTTAGATGTTATTCCGACATTTACGTTAATGTGGCTCTATACTTTTGTTTGGAAAAAAAACGTACCAGATGATTCAGAAACTATAGTTAACAAAAAAAGCCCCTAATGGGGCTTTTTTTAACTTAAATGCAATTTATTGTACTTCTACCTCAAAAGAAACTTCTACATCAGTTTCTCCTCCTGCATTGGTTATATCACCATCGCTTACGCCCTCGCCATCTTTAGTAGGTTCATGTCTTAAAGTTATGGTAATGGTTCCATTAGCTGTATCAGATGTTTGAAAATTTACAGTTAACCCAATTGGGTTTCCTTCACTATCAGTATCATTGTAAGTAATCGTTCCTAAATCATTATTATAGCCATAAAAAACTTGATGTTCTAAAGCTTCTTCTAATACCTCTTGAGTAATATCCTCATAAGGATCTTCTAGTTCATTTCTAAACTCCACAGTACCTGTGTACAAAGTGTTATTACTAAATACACCACTTACTACTGTTACTGGAGCGTTAGGCCCTTCACCGTCATTATCTGTAGAGGTTAAAATTACTTGAGCTCCAGATTCAGGTGTAAAAGTGGCTATAACTGTCGTTATTACTTCTTCTTCATTTACTGGTTCTGGTGCGGCATCGTCGTCGCTTGAACAAGCAACAAATAGGAGTGTAAAAAGTGTAATTGATACTAGTTTAAAATAATTTTTCATTTTTTTGATTTTTAATAGTTAAATTTAATTTGAATAGTAATATTTCTTCCGGTATCATCAGCATAATACCTTAGTCTGTTTAAATATTCTCTATAGTTGATGTCGAACAGGTTGGTGACTCCTAACATTAAATTTAAATTCATTTTTTCATTAAATAAAAAAGTCACATCACCGTATAAATGAATTAGTTGGAATGCATTGGGAGGCGTACTTATGTCAACTTCTACGTATTCTTCAGTAGTTGGAATATAGGTTTCGAAATTATAATTAGGGTACCTATTTTGTTTACCTGCC
>JAAEPP010000254.1 GCA_024232495.1 Flavobacteriaceae bacterium | reverse complement strand
GGAGGCGCTGCAAAAGTCTGGCCTACCTATAAAAAGTTATAAAAAAGGTTTCCTCTCATGAAGTATCTTTTTTAAAATCCATTTTTTAAATTAACGATTCCTGTTATTATTGCCATTTTTATTGCATAGCTCGGTTTACTATTTCTATAGACTTGATACAATATTTGAAATATTTTTATCTCTCTGAATTTAAATTCGACCGGATTTCGTACATAATGGACTGATTTATTATATTTTTGATCTTCTTCACTTAGAGGTTTTCCTTTAGGTTTCTTTTTGGGGAGCTTGATATTAGGATAATCTTCCTCTAGACCCTGATAGCCTGAATCTGCATAAATTGACTTGCATTCTGGTATTGAATCACTTTCTCTACGAACTGTTATATCATGAACACTTCCTGGAAATGGGGGCGATACTTGAATTATCTTTTCTTTATTTGTCATTATTATTTCTGTCTTTATTGTATGACTTTTTTTCTTCCCTGAATAATATGGGCATTTAGATTCTCCTGTGCCTTGAGTTCGTTGTTCTGTAGCATCTAAAAGTAAGGTTTGTAAAGTATCTTCAGTTAATTTTGGTTCTTTTTTTATTTTTATCACTTGTGATAAAAAAGGCTCTAGTCGTTTTATTGTTCTACAAACTGTTGCATCGTCTACACGAAACCAAAAGCCTATAAAAAGCTGGGTTGTATATGTTCTATAATATATTAGTAAACATAATAATTGATTTTCTAAGCTTCCTATGCCATAAGGCCT
>JAAEPP010000253.1 GCA_024232495.1 Flavobacteriaceae bacterium | reverse complement strand
TAAAGTAAAATACTTTTTGAAATTTCATTAAAAAATGATGTCACTAGGATGGAGTATAGGGTTTGATTAGTAGAAGCCATAGTTCGTATACACTACACTTGGATATCTTGAAAAAGTATCGTAAACAATGACAGTATCAAACAATCAAGCAGATCTAGGTCAGAATATGTTATAAAAAATTGATCTCACTCAGGATTGAACTGAGGACCTTCGGCGTGTTAGGCGCACGTGATAACCACTACACTATGACATCTTGCTGGTATTTTTTTAAAAACTTCTTGGAATTATATTTTCAATGTTAAATAATGTATGAAGTTGTAGTGAGAAAACGATATTCGAAAGGGGGCAGTTTATGATTTCTGGTGTAAAGGCCATAGGTTGTATTAACTTCACTGTGATATCTTGAAAAATTATCATATACAATGACAGTATCAAACGGTCAAGGAAATTTAGATAGGATTATGAAATGAAAAATTAAAATATAAAAATTGATCTCACTCAGGATTGAACTGAGGACCTTACACATATAAGGCGCACGGG
>JAAEPP010000252.1 GCA_024232495.1 Flavobacteriaceae bacterium | reverse complement strand
AGTTGATGGATCAAACCCAAACCAAGAATTAATAGTTATTCATTTTGATATTCTTACAGAGGGGATTGATGTTCCTGGATTAACCGGTGTTCTATTTTTAAGAGATTTAAAAAAGTCAAAATTCATCCAAACATTAGGTAGGGTAGCTAGATTAGATGTATATGATAGAAATTTAATTGATAAAAAAGTTATAACACCTGATGAATTAGATAAAATGAGCAAACCATATGCTTGGGTAATTATTCCATCAGTAATGGTTGAAGATGTTGATAAGTTAGCAAATTTAAGAAGTTTAATATCTGAATTAAGGGATTTTGGGTTTAACCCAAAAGAAGACATTGAGCCTAATGATAGAGGTAGAGGTGGTGAAGGTGAAGATGATGAACCAATTGTTCCAGATGATAGAACTAGAGGAGTAATTGGTGAAATAATAGAAGATTATGAGCATATGATTGAAGAAGAGAGAGTTGCTAGTATCTTCAAAAATAAAATGTTAAAACCCCTAAAAATCTCCGAACAACTTCCTACATTATAAAAAATAAAAGTTATGATAAATAAAAAATTTCTAAAAAAACAATTTTTAAAAGAATGGGATTATTATGTTAATAATAGGTCTCTTGATTATAAAAAAACACCACTATTCTATAAAATAAATTTAGATTTATCCAGTAGTGAATTCGAAGTGTATATTAAAAACTTCTATAAATGGGTTCAAGATGATAACATTTTTGGGTATAATATGTTAGATAAAATGTTCCATTTTAAGGAAATCGAATTATTTAAAATAAAATATAATAATAAAAACTACCCTCAAAAGGATCATAATAGTGCTATAACTTGGATTAAACATTTCCTCCAAGATAATAATTTTACTATTAATGAGTTATTAAGTTCTAATAAAAACTTTAATTTTAAAGTATTTTCCTTAGAATATGTTAAAGATTATTCAAAACTAGAAATAGAAAACCAAACCCTTTACTTCCAACATAGAAATTGGGGGTTAGATAAAATGACTAAAGATAAAGGCAACCAAACCGCAAAAACAGAAGGATGGGGAAAGTTAGAAGAAAAGTTGGAGATATTAAACCTTGATATTATATTTACTCCTGATGGTAGTCAATTAAATAAATTCTTGGGATCTGCCCGAGATTCACAATATTATCCTAATTAATGATAGCAATAATAGTAACATGCAGAAGTAAAAAACATTACTTCCACAACCCAACACCTGCCCAAGAAGTATATTCAGCAGCTTATGCCTTTCCCCCACAAAGGGATTTTGCAAAAAAAGTTTATGATGAACATTATATAATTTCAACCAAGTATGGTTTAATTAATTTTGATACTCCTATTGAATATTATGACCAAGTAGTATTTACTCGAGGTAAGGGACATAATAAACTTAAAACTAAAGGTGTTTGGAGTGAAAATGAAAAATTAAAATGGGAGAAAGATTTAAAGGAAAACATTAAAAAACTTTTAAGTAGAAAAGAAATTGAACGTGTTGATTTACATTTAACTACCTCTTACTGGAATGTTATTAAAAAAGAATTTAAAAAACACCCTAAAATTAAATTTATACCACAACAACGAAATTCACCATTAGTTAAAACTAAATATGAAGAAGCCCTTAGGAAATATAATGGGGATAATATAGAAGAATGTTTAAAAATAATTTCAACAATATCTGGTGAAGAAAAAGAAATAGAAAAGACATTTTACCATCCTGAAGATGGTGAAGTATATGGTAAAGCTAGAGATGTATGGAAAAAGTTCCCATATGTTGATCTAGGAGGTCTTCATAGAGTAAGCATGAAGCGAGCTAAACATCATAGAGGGTGGGTTATAGATGAATCTCTTATAAATCAATTAAAACAACAAAAAGGATATAAATTATATAGAATAAATAAAACATGACTCATTCATTTCAATATAATGCTCATAACCTTCAAGAATTATTTGAAGGCACCACTCGCTTCTCAGGTAGAGGAGGGTGGAAATCTAAAATGGAAGCACAGTCTACTTTAGATGAGAATAAATACCCAAGATTAAATTATGTT
>JAAEPP010000251.1 GCA_024232495.1 Flavobacteriaceae bacterium | reverse complement strand
TTATCTGTAATGATATTTCCAGAATTTCCAGAATGAATTTCCAGCATTTCCAGAATTATCCCGCCTAAGCACGCTTCAGTTTTGTGCAGCCATTAATGCATTGGTCAGTCTATCCTGCATTCATCTGGTAAAACCTAGTCCAGTGCCTATGTAATCAGGAAATGTATGTAGAGGCAATACCAGGTTGAGATTCTCTAGCAAGTGCACTGGCACACGGGCCATTCACCTCATGCATCATCATGTTGTTGTGCTGGGAGGCAACGACCTCGGGGTCGGAGACCCCAGACCTGCCAGGGACGGATACAGCTGCCAGCCGATCAACGAGGAGAGAAACCAGAGTTGGGGGCCTATTCACCCCGGCTAGGCCGGGGCACCCCCCCTGCAAGCAAGTGCAACACAGGTTTCTCTGTTCCCAGGCCGCACCTACAGAAGTTTCTAGACCCGCCGCATCGGCGGTCCACTTTGGAGACGGCGCGCCACGCAGCAGCATTGCACCTCAAGACAGGGAGCAGTTAGGCCAGCCCGCCTCGAGGCCTCTGGCCTCCTGGCGGGCCCGCCACCCCTGGTGCGGCTCCCGCGCCACACCTGGCTCCACTACTACATCGCCAGGGACAGGGAGGAGTCTCCCTCACAACTCCACCATCATATCATCACCATTGCATTTGGCTCTTTATTTTCAGTCGAATACCATGTTAATTTGAACCCACTTGTACACCCATGAGTCTAGTCCCAGCCAGCCATCCTGGGCCATCACAGGACACATCTGTCCCTTATCTGGCCCTCCAGGCTTCCCTGG
>JAAEPP010000250.1 GCA_024232495.1 Flavobacteriaceae bacterium | reverse complement strand
CAGTGGTCAAAATCAATAATTCTTCCCCATAGTTTACTACTATAAACTTCTTTTTCCATATTTACCTAAAAATTAGTTTTAATTAATTTCAGAAAGAAGAAAGCAGCCAAAGCGGCTTTTGTAGCTCACAGACAAGAGGTCTTGTCAAGTTTAACAAGGATCAAGAGTTTATATGTCTTCAGAGGCTCTACTGTCATTATAAGACTGTTTTCTTTTCTTTTTGGATTAAAAGTGCAGTTCAAAATTTCTCTAGTTAAAAACAGAGTTCAACTGCCTCTGCAGCTCAGTGGTTAGAGCACTTGTCTTGTAAACCATGGGTCGAGAGTTCAATACTCTCCAGAGGCTTTTTACAATCAGCAATATATTTTGATTTTTACCTTAAATACTAATTGTATTTCAACATTCATATTAGTTATTAGACAAACTATACCACCCTGTGAGAAACTTTAGTACGGTCAGTCTCTTAATCATGCAGTGGTCAAAATACATAATTCTTCCCCATCGTTTCCT
>JAAEPP010000249.1 GCA_024232495.1 Flavobacteriaceae bacterium | reverse complement strand
TCTGATAGTGGAGTGCAATATAAATGCTAACAAGGCACTCAAACGGAAAAACTACAGTTGGCTCGCGCTCCGCGCAGTTTAGCCTAACTGTATTTTTCCGCTTAGTTTAGCGTTAGCTGTATTTGTAGTATCCTGCTACTTTTTTAAACATCTCTGTTATTTCTGAGGTGCGCTCAATTTTTCTTAATTCTAATATTTTATTTTGAGCTTTAAGATATGCTTGTTCAAAAGGCTTGTTGTCTATCGTTATATCAGTTTTTTTCTGTTTGCCATTTACGCTAATTTGAATATGTAGAACCTCTTTTATTGAACCATTTTTATTTTTCAATGTTCGTTTTAGGCCGATAATCGTGCTATCCGAATGGAATATCTGATTTATATCTAATTGCATACGAATTTGACGATATTGTCTCTTCTTAGATATTTCTTCCTGTCTTTTTTCTGCTAGAATTTTAGCTTTGTCACCATGTTTGGTAATAGAGAAATACTCTTGAATACCCAATACTTTATCTTGGACTCTGTAACGCTTAATGTTTTGTATATTTGGGTGTGCCATGATGGTCATAAATATAATTTTTACCTGTGTTTATTAGAATTAGTCATGAGTCGTTCATTCCTTAAACTTGTAAATTGGCGACAGTATAAATATTCAGTTGTAATATTCAAGTTTAACTATAGGACAAAAAATACGACTGTTACATACGTCTTTGAAAGTTAGTAGCAAATTGTTAGAATAGCTCCATTCAATGATATATACAGCTAACAAGCAAATCAATCAGGACTAAAAACAGTTGGCTTTTGCTTATATGGACTCCTCGTATTGTACAAGAAAAAACTTTTAAAATTTTAGATGCGCGCTTATATTCGGGCTCATAATGGGAAGCTATCCCGGCCACTTTGATGTATTCGCACCTTCATGCCTATTCTCCTGCACGACATTCTATATGTTCAGAGCAAAACGCAGGCTATTGAAGGTTGG
>JAAEPP010000248.1 GCA_024232495.1 Flavobacteriaceae bacterium | reverse complement strand
GTATAGTCCGGATAAAATACGAAGACTATTTTGCATTGAATCGATATGCTCCTCCGGTAATGTATAAACGTCCAAACCCTTATAAACATCGCCTGAAAATGAATAAACTGCTTGGCGAGCATTTTCTTTAGTAAAAGGAAATGAAAAATCTTGAAACCGTTGATAATTTAATTCTGCTAATTGATCACTAATATTCATTAGTTTTTTTAAATCGTCTTTTGATTTTAGGTCCATTTTTTGACTTAGTTCCTTGGTTTGTTCCAAAAAAGGAATATAAGAAAAGTCGTTGGTAGGTATCTTACTTTCAAAATCAAGACTTTTTGCGGGTGAAATTAAAATTTTCATAGGTTAATCTTTATTGTTGTATTGAGTTCTTTGAATAATTACGCCATTTTTCAAGACATTGCGATATGTCGTCTGGAACGGAGGAATCAAATTTCATTTTTTCTTGAGTCACTGGATGAACAAAACCCAATGTTTTTGCATGCAATGCTTGTCGAGGAAGTATAGAAAAACAATTTTCTACAAACTGTTTGTACTTACTAAAACTCGTTCCCTTTAAAATTCGATCTCCACCATAGCGTTCGTCATTAAATAAGGTATGTCCTATATGCTTAAAATGCACTCTAATTTGGTGAGTCCTTCCGGTTTCCAATTTACAAGATACTAAAGTGACATAACCAAAGCGTTCCAAAACTTTATAATGAGTAACTGCTGGCTTACCTTTATGTGCATCGTCACCTATAAAAACCGTATTTTGAAGCCTATTTTTTGGATGACGACCAATAGCTCCTTCTATAGTTCCTTGATCTTCTTTAACGTCGCCCCATACCAAAGCTATATATTCTCGCTCAGAAGTTTTATCAAAAAATTGTTTAGCTAGATGTGTCATCGCTTCTTCCGTTTTTGCGACCACAAGTAGTCCGCTGGTATCTTTATCTATGCGATGCACCAAGCCAGGACGATTGCTACTGTTATTTGGCAGATTATCAAAATGAAAAGTTAATGCATTGATTAAGGTCCCGCTATAATTTCCGTGTCCTGGGTGAACCACCATCCCTGCGGGTTTATTAACAACGAGTAATGCATCGTCTTCATAGACAATCGTTAATGGAATATCTTCTGGGACTAATAAAAATTCGTACGGGGGATGCTCAAATAAAACTCGAACTACATCATTGGGCTTTACCTTATAATTGGATTTGACAGTGACATCATTTACATAAATATTTCCATCTTTAGCAGCTTGTTGAATTTTACTACGTGTTGCATTTTCTATGTAATTCATCAAATACTTGTCGACTCGAAGCGGCTGTTGACCTTTTTGTGCCACAAAATGAAAATGTTCGTATAAATCTTTATTTTCATTGATGGGCCCTTCTATTTTGTTTTCCTCCTGCATCCGATTTAATTTTTATCAAATTTTCTTTTTAAGGTACCCTCACCATCACCTAAAACAAAATCTATAACGGAGGTTTTTTGTAGTTGATCACCGGGTCTTATCTTTTTTCCTTTGTGGCTCATTTCTAAGACCTCATCAAGTGCAATGTAGGAACTGTATTCAATTTTGCCAATTTCAAAACCCATAGAAACTAAGGTTGGAGCTGCCTGTCTTCTCGTTTTACCAATGACGTTAGGAACCTCCAAAAAAACATATCCAGACCTATTTAGTGTCAGGTAAATTTTACGATTTTCCTTCACGAATTCGCCAGCTTCTGGTATTTGTTCAATTACAGAATATTTTGGAAAATTTGGATTGTAATTTGAAGAATCCAATACCACAAATCTAAGATCTAATTCAGCTAACTTTTCTTTAGCCATATCCAAACTTAGTCTATCTAGATTTGGAACTTCAATCTTTTGGTTATGGTTGGTAGTTGATTTTAACCAAAAAAGCATCAAAATAACACAGGTAAATAATGCTATACCTGCTATTAAAAGTTGTTTTATAAATACTCTTGTAAATAAAAATTTAATAAATGACATAAGATGATGTTATTTTACAAAAATATAAAACCTAAAGTTAGTATCTTTATAAATGAATAATGATATTTTTGTTAAACGTAGCTTTTAAAGTTTTGTTATGAATAAAAAGCATATTGCAGTTGTAATGGGAGGCTATTCAAGTGAGTTTGAAATTTCACTTAAAAGCGGGGATATAGTTTGTGATTTTATAGATTCTAACAAATACCATATTTATCCGGTCCATATTTCAAAAGAGGGCTGGGATTATATAGCACCCAACGGCAGAAAACATCCTATAAATAAAGCAAATTTTAGTTTCTCTGATGGTACAGTAGTTGTTCAACCTGACGTCGTTTTTAATACTATTCACGGAACCCCTGGCGAAGATGGTTACCTGCAAGCTTATTTATCCTTAATAAATATGCCTCAAACAAGTGCTCATTTTTATCAAGCAGCGCTCAGTTTTAACAAGAGAGATTGTCTTTCGGTTTTAAAAAATGCGGGGGTAAAATGTGCTAACTCTTACTATCTAAATGAGGGTGAAGTTATCTCTCACGAAGAAATTATGAAAACTGTTGGCTTACCCTGTTTTGTAAAGCCAAATAGAGCTGGATCAAGCTTTGGAATAAGTAAAGTTTCTAAAATAGAAGAATTAGACGCTGCTATTTATAAAGCATATCAAGAAGACAAAGAAATAATTATTGAAAAATCAATCGAGGGTGTAGAGGTTTCGGTTGGAGTTTTTAATAATAATAAAAATCTTGTTATATTACCTATCACTGAAATTGTTTGTGAAACTGAGTTTTTTAATTATGAAGCTAAATATCTTGGCAAATCCGATGAAATAACTCCAGCACGAATTTCAGAGCAGGAAGCCGAAAAAATAAGACAAGAAGTTAAAAAAATATACCAAACTTTAAATATGACAGGACTTACCCGTAGCGAATTTATTATTCAAGATGGGATTCCTTATTTTTTAGAAATTAATACCAACCCAGGATTATCAAAGGAGAGTATTATTCCAAAACAGTTAAAAGAACATGGAATGAGCCTTACAGATTTTTTTGATATTTTGATTCAAAATGCACTGGGGTAATTAATAAATAACAATGATGAAAAAAGCTGTATTTCCTGGATCATTTGATCCTATTACCTTAGGTCATGTTGATCTTATTTACAGGGGGCTTGAAATTTTTGATGAAATTATAATTGCAATTGGTGTAAATGCTGATAAAAAACAATTATTTCCTCTAGAAGATAAAATTCAACAGATAAAAAACACCTTTATAAATGAACCAAGAATTAAAGTCGCGTCCTACAAAGGATTGACTATTGATTTTTGTAAATCAGTAAATTCAAAATATATTTTAAGAGGGTTGAGAAACAGTTCCGATTTTAATTACGAACAATCCATAGCTCAAACAAATTCCTCTCTTTCTCTCATCGAGAGTGTTTTTTTAATTTCTAGTCCCCAACTAGCTCACATATCATCTACGATTGTAAGAGACATTATAAGAAACGAAGGAGATTACAAAAGTTTAGTTCCAAAAAGTGTGGTAATTTAAAACAAAAAAAACCCTTTGATATCAAAGGGTTTCTTTTGTTTTAAGTATAATTATGTTATAAAGAAGCAACATGTTTAGCCATGTTAGACTTCAAATTAGATGCTTTGTTATTATGAATAACATTATTTTTCGCTAATTTGTCTATCATAGAAATAACTCCTGAAAACAGTTTTTCAGCTTCTTTTTTATCTGTTGTTTCAACAAATTTTTTCATTGCATTACGAGTTGTTTTGTGTTGGTAGCGATTACGTAAACGTTTCACTTCACTATTTCTTATTCTCTTTAATGCTGACTTATGATTTGCCATGATATTATTTTTTAATTCTTATTTGTAGTCCGTAGGGGAATCGAACCCCTGTTACCAGGATGAAAACCTGGCGTCCTAACCCCTAGACGAACGGACCGTTTATTTTTAAATGCGGATGCAAAAATACAACTATTTTTAAATGCAACAAGTTTACAGGAAGTTTTTTTTAAAAATTAATAGGCCTTAGCAAATAAAACTTTTTTATTTGACGGTTTACCAGTAATAATGCACGATCCAGGCTCTTCTTTAGCATCTAAAGGGATACATCTTATCGTTGCTTTTGTTTCGTTTTTAATCTTTTCTTCTGTTTCAGAAGTACCATCCCAATGTGCTAAAATAAATCCTCCTTTAGAATTTAAAACTTCTTTGAATTCGTCATAACTTTTAACTTCTGTTGTGTTTTCTGTTCTGAAATTAGCTGCCTTATTATACAAATTACTTTGAATTTCATCCATTAGCTGAACGACTGTAGCAACCACTTCATTTCTTGAAATTGTTTCCTTAGTTAACGTGTCTCGCCTTGCTAATTCTAAAGTTCCATTTTCAACATCTCTAGGTCCTATTGCTAATCTTACTGGCACTCCTTTTAATTCGTATTCGTTAAATTTCCAGCCTGGCTTGTGTGTATCTCTATAATCAAACTTAACTCGAATTCCTTCGGCTCTTAACTCTTTCATTACTTGGTTAGCAACATCACTCACTAAATTAAATTGCTCTTCACTCCTATATATAGGTACAATTACAACTTGATTAGGTGCTAATTTTGGAGGCAAAACCAGTCCGTTATCGTCACTATGAGTCATAATTAATGCTCCCATTAATCGGGTAGAAACCCCCCAGGAAGTAGCCCAAACATAGTCTTGTTTTCCGTCTTTAGCAGTAAATTTAACATCAAATGCTTTTGCGAAATTTTGACCTAGAAAATGAGAGGTCCCTGCTTGCAAAGCTTTTCCATCTTGCATCAAAGCTTCGATACAGTAGGTTTCTTCTGCTCCAGCAAAACGCTCACTAGCAGTTTTAAACCCTTTAATTACTGGAACAGCCATAAATTCTTCAACAAAATCAGCATACACATTAACCATTTGTTCTGTTTCCTCAATGGCTTCTTTTTTGGTAGCATGAGCAGTGTGCCCTTCTTGCCACAAAAATTCAGCAGTTCGAAGGAACAGTCGAGTTCTCATTTCCCAACGAACGACATTTGCCCATTGATTTACTAACAATGGTAAATCTCTGTAAGACTGTATCCACTTTCTGTAAGTATCCCAAATAATGGTCTCGGAAGTAGGTCTAACTATCAATTCTTCTTCTAATTTTGCACTAGGGTCAACAACTACCCCTCCTTCTCCATCATCTTTTAATCGGTAATGGGTAACTACTGCACATTCCTTCGCAAACCCGTCGACATGGCTTGCTTCTTTACTAAAATATGATTTAGGTATAAACAAAGGGAAATAGGCATTTTGATGGCCGGTTTCTTTAAACATTCTATCCAATTCAGCTTGCATTTTTTCCCAAATAGAAAAACCATAAGGTTTAATAACCATGCATCCTCTTACACCAGAATTCTCAGCTAAATCAGCATTGATAACCAGTTCATTATACCATTTTGAGTAGTCTTCACTTCTTTTTGTTAGATTTTTAGCCATAGTAATGTGTTTGGCACAAATATTGTAATTATTGTTAAAATTAGTTTAGTTCTCGGCAAAACTACTTAAATTTATAATGTCCAACAATTAAATTGCTATTGTTATGAAAACC
>JAAEPP010000247.1 GCA_024232495.1 Flavobacteriaceae bacterium | reverse complement strand
CGATCTGTTTACGATTCAGAAATGAAATTCAAAGTTCGGGAATCCTTCGTAAAGTCGAGGGATGAAAAAAATTAACTCGGGGCCGTTGAGGATGAATGCAAAATTTAAAACTTTGATTTCTGATCCAAGAAAGCAAATTGTATTTATTTGGTTAATGTCTGAATGAATGCGGTCCAAAATGTTATGATTAAGGGTCCGTTTCCTATGCTTTAAATCTATATTAAAGTTTTCAGAAATTCTGTTGCAAAACCAATTTATCTTAACTGTTTTGTACTTTTATTCAAAATCTAATTTATTTTGG
Organism: Flavobacteriaceae bacterium; assembly: GCA_024232495.1. Classification (GTDB taxonomy): domain Bacteria; phylum Bacteroidota; class Bacteroidia; order Flavobacteriales; family Flavobacteriaceae; genus Marifrigoribacter. The sequence continues at coordinate 228 of JAAEPP010000247.1, read as the reverse complement.
TAAAGCCTCTCGTCCGTTTTCATAGGTTTGCTTAGGTTTTTACATGGCATCTCAATACTTAAATTATACTAAAATACCATCATTTTGTAACCTATTTCTTACTGCATATGATGAATTGCAAATAAAAACAAAAAAGCCCAAGATTCCCTCCAAACTTGAAACTTTTTATTCATGTACCCCCATGACTACTTGTGTATTCAATTCACCAACGGTCGCTCAAACTCTAGG
>JAAEPP010000246.1 GCA_024232495.1 Flavobacteriaceae bacterium | reverse complement strand
GAAACCCTAGAAGTTTCAGAAAGTATAAAACAAGAAATGCGAGTGATAACTCCTTCTAATTATACAGGAATTTAAAATAATAAACATATAAGCCTACTAGGACTATATCTCTAATACTTTTTAAAATACATTAAAACGCATTTTATACTAAACGTTGTAAGTAATTATCAGAATAAATAAAAATTAATCATATGATTTACAAAATTAAAGCAGGGCATTATGGTGGAGAATATACTATTGGTACTATTTCTAGGTCAACTTCCGAGTTTTGGTTGAATAAGGGAGATGAAATGTTTAAAGAATATATTTTTGCAGTTGATAGGGATGAAGATTTTTTTAACATCCCTGAGAATCATAAACTCAATGAATGGCACGAGATTGATGATGTAATGCATGAAAGTACTATTGAGTTTTCTGATGGCAATTGGTTTCAAATAACTAACACCGAAACTGATGAAAGTATATATATTGATTTCTCTAAGATTGATAAAAACTCTGTTGTTATAGACAATAATGAAATGACAAATGCAATGAATTCTGAAAAAGCAATTGTTTTTAGCCAGTCATTTGAAAAAGCTAGTTATGAAGTAATTTGTTATGATAATGAATATAATGAATGTGCTTTTACTACTGATATGCCTTTTGATGTTAAGAAGATTAAGAATGTAAATGTTTCAAAATGGAGTGAAATTCTTTTATTTATCAGTTTTGAGTATGAAGATTATAGTTTTAGCTTCAATCCAGTTGGTGATAGTGAAGTTAAGTCCATGAATACTTGGATTCATAATAATATATTTAATAAATAATACTTTGGGTTGTAAATATCACAATAAGATGACAAGGCTTTTGTTCATTAAATTATATTTCTAAATTAAGCTCTAAAGGTGATTGCTTATCTTGGAATATATTCCCTATCGATTCTAATTTCGAAACATCAAGGTCTCCTTTTTCGATAGCTTTCATCAATTTCATCATTTTTGCTGGCTCCATTTTCTCGCCCAACAATCTAAACAATGCAAATCCTTTTTCGTCATCACTAGCAAACACTATTATTTCATCAATAGCATCTTCTTCTCCTAAGTATTTAAGCGTTGCTCCTTGCTTATCAGATCCATATTTCATTAGCATTTTATATTGCTCTTGATCGATGATATCTTTTAATTCTTGCCTCTTTACTTCATAATCTGCAGCATTCTCTCCTTTTATAGGGTAAGCAACTACATTAATTTTCTTAACTGTTTCTAAAATATCCTTTTCTTCTTGAGAAAGATTATTGTTATCTGTCTGTAATAAACTTGCTGCGATATCGATTTTTAAAAAAGAATCGTCGTCTTGTCTGTCTACTAAGTATCTCTGTAATGATTTCTCATTACTACAGCTAAATAAAGTAAGCGCTGCTAATCCTAATCCTAAAACATATTTTATAAGTATCATATTTTAAATCTTTTGATCGATATTTTTTAATTCTTCACTTCCAGGCATGTTGAGATCACTTGTTAGTTTTGATATTTTTTTTAGATCAATTTTACCCGTGATACTCATAATAATCGTTCTATCTTCTCCATCAATATTTCCTGTTAAATGCATGAGTAATTCACTTACAAAATTATCACTTTTCCCTTCTTTGGAATAAAATTTAATATTTTTACCATCATCCTTTACTCTCATTAATTCAGATAATTTAGGGGATTCAGATAGGTAGGTAGCGACAGCAGCATCCATTCTCTCAGCTACTTCCTTGTTTTCAGTTGAGTAAATTTTTATATTATCAAGATTATTTACTAACTCTAAGTACTCTTTTGCTTCTGGATCGTTGGATTCTAAGTCAAGTTGACTCAATAATTTAAACATATTTTTGGTAACGACTACCGAACTTACTTCTCGCTCGTTCTCAAATACATCAAATGTATTCTGTGCAGATATAAAAACTGGAGTTATTGCGATTGCTATTAAAATTGCTAACTTTTTCATTGGATTTAATTTATTCATTTTTTGTTATTTTTTATTTGAAAATTCTATTTTTTGTTTCTGTAAATTGATTTAACACTGCTATTTCTTGCGTGCCTTTATTAAAACTTTTTGATACTAATAACAAGGTTTCTTTGGTTTTATAAAACTCTGTTAAAGCTAATCGTTCTTGGTTGGTCATTTTAGTTTCTGAAAACTGTAATCCTACTATTACTATTAAAAAAACTAAAGAAGCTGCGATACCTAACCACCATTTACTCGAATTAGTTGAAGCTCGAGGAAGACTAACTTCTCTTTTTGAGACTTCTTTTTGTGCATTTTTTAATCCTACAAATAATCCTTGATAAGCAATTAAATGCGGTGCAACATTGTCGCTAGAAAAATAATCACGAAGTATATTTTCTTGATCTAAGCTTGTTTCTCCTTCGAAATATGAGTCTAATAACGATTCTATTTTAGCTAACTCCATAATTGTATTGTTTCATTAATTGTTCTCTTACTGCTTTTCGAGCTCTTGATAATGATACTCTAATAGCAGTTTCATTAATTGCTAACATCTGAGCTATTTCAGCAAATTCAAATTGTTCTATATCTCTAAGTTGCATAATCATTTTTTGTTTTTCTGGTAAGGTTTGCATGATTTTGGTAACCAATTCAACGCCTTCGTTTGCCTCCACACTTCTTTCAATGTTATCAGAATTTTTATAGTTACTGTGGACTATTTGTAAATTAGATGCTTGTCTTGATTTTAATCGATCCAAACAATAATTTTTAGTCATCGTAACTGCAAATGCTTCTGGACTTCTATAATGATGAATTTTATCACGTCCTTTCCATAATTTTAAAAAAACTTCTTGAACAGCATCTTCTGCTTCGTCACTTGAAACTAAAAGTCTTTTCGCCAACCTATATAAGGTATCCTTACAAGGTAATATGGTATTTAAAAACTCTTTTTGTTCCAATTTAGTTGGTATTAATTGCTATTATAATAAGATGACGAGCCTTCTTTAATTTTGTTACAAATTATTTTCAATTAACAATAATGTCAGTATTTTAGTAGTCTAATTGAATTCCGAATATACTCACTTCTTATGAAAAAAAGAATCTTGTTATTTCTTATTACGTTTTCGACTTTAGCGATCTCATGTTTTGACGATCTGGACGATAACATACAAAACTCTTCAAACTCTAGTATTGGAGATTTTATTTATCGTGGATTAAATTATTTCTATCTATACAAGTCAGTTAGTCCAGAACTCGCTGATGATTATTTTATGAATCAAAATGAATTAAATTCTTTTTTAGATTCTTTTGAAAACCCCAGAGAAACATTTGACTTTTTAATAGCTCCTCAAGATCGATTTAGTGTACTTGTAAATGACTACAATGAATTAGAAAATGCACTCAATGGAATTACTTTAAGCAATGGTATGGAGTTTGGACTGGTTTATTATCCTAATGGAACTACGAACTTATTTGGCTATGTACGTTATGTATTACCAAATACTGATGCGGCAACAAAAGGGATACAAAGGGGAATACTATTTAACACTATAAACGGACAGCAATTAACCGACACGAATTACTTGTCATTAATTTCGTTAAATAGTTACGAAATTGGCCTAGCTACTTTTGACGGAGAAACCATAATACCAACTGAAGAACGTATAGAACTAATCAAACAAGAATACACTGAAAACCCTATATACATATCAGAAACACTAGCAATTGAAGGTCAAAAAATTGGTTATCTTATGTACAACGCATTTACAAGAGATTTTGACACTTCCTTAAATTCAGTATTTGCACAATTTAAAGCGGATGGTATTAATGATTTAATTTTGGATCTAAGATACAATGGAGGAGGTTCTGTTGAAACCGCTGTAGATTTATCCAGTATGATTACCGGACAATTTAACAATCAATTGTTTGCAAATGAATTTTGGAATGATGACCGTCAAAATGTGTATGCCAATCCAATTTTGTTTAACGATAAAATCTTTACAGGTGAACTAATAAATAGTCTTAATTTAAATAAAGTTTACATTCTAACAACGAACAGTTCTGCTTCTGCCAGTGAATTGGTAATTAATTGTTTAAAACCTTACATTGAGGTGAAACAAATTGGTGATCGTACCAGAGGTAAATATCAAGCATCTTTTTTATTATATGATGCTCCGGCTCCAAACTTCAGTAAGAGTCAAGCCAATCCAGGGCACACATTTGCAATGCTACCTTTGGTATTTAAAACCTCAAATGCGGTTGGGAATACCGATTATGACGATGGTCTCTTTCCCGACCTTATCTTGAATGAAGATTATACAAACTTGGGAACTCTTGGCAATATTAATGAACCGCTGTTAGCCGCTGCTATAAATGATCTGTTTTCATTTACGCAACCACTACAAAGGAATAATATTGAGTTTAAGGAATTATCAAACAGTAAAAAACTGTCTCCTATCTATCAAAAAATGATTAAAGAAAACCCATAATTTAATTCATGACAAAACCATTTATATTATTTTTTATTCTTATCAACTTTATTGCTTGTAATAAAAACATTGAAGAATCTAAAAAAATTGAATTGATGTTTTTAGATGATTATATTTTTCCAGCTAGTAAAATTTTTGACAGTACAAAAGTCGGCGGGCTTTCAGGAATAGACTACCATGATGGAAATTATTATCTTGTTGCCGACGATTCAAAATTACCCAGATATTATAAAGCTACCATAGAAATCAAAAAAAAAATAATCGTTCAAATTGATTTTGTTGATATGGTTTTATTCAGAGATCATCCTTATTATGAAAATCAAACTTTAGATCTTGAATCTATTGTATTTGACGCTAATAACCAAATAACTATGGTAAGCGAAGGGGCTATAAATAAAAATAAAAACCCCTTGTTATTTTCGGCAAATTATAAAGGTGAATTTTTATTTGATTATGAACTACCTCCCAATTTTTTAGTTAGCCATGAACCAAAGCCTATTCATAATAAAACACTGGAAGGGCTAAGTCATAGTTTTAATAAAGATGGTTTTTGGACAGCCTTTGAACTACCCCTTATTCAGGACGGAGATGAGCCATCGTATCAAAAGGCAAATTCGCCTATTCGAATTACTTATTTTGATAAAAAAACTAGAAAAGCAATCAAAGAATTTGCATATCAACTAGAGCCCATAACAAAGCCCTATGTTGGAGATTATAATTTAAACGGACTTACTGATATTTTGGAGTTTAAACCAAATCATTTCATTGTAATCGAGAGAACCTATCAGAGTGAAAAAGGAACACAGGGTAACACCATCAATTTATTTCATGCATGGATAGAAAAGACTTCCACCAATACTTTAGCCATAAATTCCTTAAAACAAACTGACTTTATCCCATTAAAAAAAGAATTGGTTTTTAGTTTCGACACTGTTAAAAATAAATTAAAAGAGGGAATAATTGATAATATCGAAGGAATTACACTTGGACCTATCTTAGAAAACGGAAATCAGTCCATAATCCTGATTTCCGATGATAATTTTCAATTGTTTGGAAAACAACTCAACCAATTTTTATTATTAGAAATAAAAGAATAAAGTTATTTTAATTAATCATTAAAATAAACGCCTCCTGGAATAATTCCAGTTTGAATACTTTGTATTTCTGAATTGGTTGATAAATCAACTATTTTTAGAGCTCCATTGCTAGCAAAATCTCCAGCATCAGTGGCATAAAGTTTACCATTTTTTGTGGTCATGGCATAAAAAGTTCCCGAAATGATACTCTCTTGAGGTAAGGAAATATCAGCTTTGTCTTTGCTATAAACTACTCCATTTAAATTATAAATTAGATGGGATCCATCTGCTGATAAATGTTTTGGGTGATCGCTTGTTAAAAAATCAAACACCTGAACTACAGAATTATCTGACACATCAATTTTTAAAAGTTTTCCGTTAGTT
>JAAEPP010000245.1 GCA_024232495.1 Flavobacteriaceae bacterium | reverse complement strand
GAGCAGATGTTGCGGCCACGCTCTTCGACCCGCAGCAGAAGGTGTTCAACCTGAACAAGATGAACTCGCGGCCGGAGTCCGTCCTCTCTCACGACTCCGGGCCGAGGCTGGCCGGCATCCACACGTCCTACCTCTTCCTCGGCATGTGGCGCTCCACCTTCTCCTGGCATGTCGAGGACATGGTAATTCTCTCTCTCCTCTCGCCATGCCTCACCTCCCCCAGGACCTGTACGGCCTCAGCTACCTGCACTGCGGGGCCCCGAAGGCCTGGTACGTGGTGCCGCCCGGCCAGGCCCACCTGCCGGAGCGTCTCGCCCGCCGCCTCTTCCCCGGCCCTCGCCTGCCACAACCTGCTCCGCAACAAGAGCGTCATCCTCCAGCCCGAGCTGCTGGAGGCCAACGGGATCACTGTGCACCGGTTGCTGCAGGAGGAGCGCCAGGCTGTCGCTGTCTTCCCCTCCGCCTACCACGCCGGCTTCAACCACGGCTTCAACATCGCGGAGGCGGTCAACTTCGGCACCGCACGCTGGGTCGAGTATGGCAAGCGGGCCCACGGCTGCCAGTGTGACGACAAGGACAACTTCGTCACCATCGACATGGGTCCGCTGGTGGCCAGGTTCCAGACGGAGCGGTCAGCTGAGTGGACGGCTGGCAGGGACTTCGGGCTGCACCCCGAGGACCCGGCCTTCCTCCACAGGGCCTACACCAGGGCGCAGGACAGGCTCCAGGCCGGGGAGATCACCGAGGAGCAGATGGAGGCGGTCAAGGAGAGCGTCAGGACCCTTGGATGCTTCCCCAGCTGGTACGAGGAGAGGTTCGGAGTGGAGCCTGCTGGGAAGGCCACCCCAGGTGAAGACAGGGATGCCTTGGAGGAGAACTTTCCTGCGGGGAGCTTCAGGACTGCACTGCCCCGAAGCGGTTGATCCCCCCGGCCTCGGTGAGCCGGCTGATGAGGCGGAGACGGATGTTCTCAGTCCTGAAGACGGCGAGAGCCTTCACCGCATTCACCGCCAGGTCGTGCTCGCCCCAGTTGGGGAAGTCGTTCATTGAACTCGCAGTGACGCTGTCTGTGATGCTCTTCACAATGCCATTTATATATGTGTACAGATTATCGGATATTTTCTCGGTGAGAAGTGTCCAAAAAGCTTTTGGATCGTGGGGTCTGAAGGCATAGAAGGTTTTGGGATCTTGGCATATTAGCAAGCCGTCCACAGTACACTCGTCAAAGTCTGCAGCCCAGATGCCGAGAAGGCATGGCACTTCGTCAAATATCTTGTTCAAGGTGACAGTGTATCTTTCATCAGCAGCTCGGTACACATCAGCCAGATCGTCTCTCTCTTTCCCCGCGGTGCCAGCCAGCACAAGTTTGTGGCAGTTCTCCCTGGGAAAGTCGACGGGCACCTCGGCGAGGCTGGAGTTGAACAGGTGGATGGTCCTGGTGTCGAGGCTCCGGATGGCGGCGGCCAGGGCGGCCCTGCGGCCGGCGTCCTGTAGCGGTAGGTCCAGCCGCTCGCAGGTGTCCACCACCAGATGGAGGTCGAGGCAGAGGCGGCTCGTGCGGCGTACTTGATCAGGTCGTTCACTGGGTGGAACCTCGCCTTGCCGCTCCACAGCTTATGATGGGAGCACTTCAGGGCTGGGTCCGTGCGGTCGTGGAGCAGGATGTTCTGGTGGTACTGGCGCATGTCGTCGGACACCTCAGGCCCGAGGCTGTCCCTGGCCCCTGGCAGCGGCGGCCGGGCGGTGGCCGGGGAGCCAGGCCCTGAGGCCTCCTCGGCCCGCAGGTCCCGCTCCTGCCGCTGGCACAGGTTGTATTCCGGGATGTAGTAGTGCCGCTCCATCAGCCTCCTCAGGGCAAAATACTTAATGGAGTCAAGCTCCTGGGGCCAGAGGTCGCCCGGGCTGGGCACGGACCCCGGCCGTGGGGCCAGCTGTAGCAGGCGGTGGATGTGGGGACTGGCGCCCTCCAGCGCCCGCAGCAGGCAGCCGGTGCTGCACACCACCCGGACCATCCGAGGTGAGCTGGTCAGGTCCTCCGACCAGACGTCCCTGGAGAGGATCCCTGGGGCCCGGGCGAGGCAGGCCACCTCCCGAGGGAACTGCTCCTCGCCGTAACATGACTGGAAAGGCACGGGGTAGAGCTTCCTGGCTGTGCGTGAGATCCGTTTTGTGCACTGGCTGCAGGCGGCCTCGGGCTGGAGGCGGGGGACGAGCGCGCGGCCGAGCCCGAGTGTGCTGGGCAGGCAGGGGGCCGGGCCCGGTTCCTCCCACTCCGCCAGGGGCCGCCGCTCTGGGGCAGGGGTGCTCGTCCCGCTCGTCCAGAAGTGGCTGAACACGCTGGTGAAGTCTAACATGTATGCGAGCCATTGGGTTGACTAAACCTAGAGGCGCAGTGAAAGCAAAGAGTAGCTTGTCTGCTCGAGGGACGATCCGCAAGGCGCAGTCCCGCGACTTCCAATCAACCTCGCATTGTTGGGAGTACGCAGAGCATAAATGTTGGGACCCGAAAGATGGTGAACTATGCCTGGCCAGGTTGAAGTCAGGGGAAACCCTGATGGAGGACCGTAGCGATTC
>JAAEPP010000244.1 GCA_024232495.1 Flavobacteriaceae bacterium | reverse complement strand
TGACCGATATGTCTTATTTATTTTACAACTCGGAAACCTTTAACCAAGACATTAGCTCTTGGGACGTAAGTAAGGTAACAAATATGGAAATTATGTTTGATAATACCGGAGCCTTTAATCAAGCGCTTGATCATTGGGAGGTAGGTAATGTAACCAATATGTATGGGATGTTTTATTTTGCACAGGCTTTCGATCAAGCGATTGGTAGCTGGGACGTAAGCCAGGTAACCAATATGAGCTATATGTTTTCTTCTTCTATTTTTAACCAGGATCTAAACAACTGGGATGTAAGCCAAGTGACCGATATGACGCATATGTTTTCGTCCGCCTTATTTAACCAAAACATCGGAAATTGGGAGGTAGGCCAAGTAAGCTCTATGGAAGAAATGTTTTATGGAGCTCGTGCTTTTAATCAAGATATAGGAAGCTGGGATGTTCGAAACGTGACCAACATGACCAACATGTTTATCGGGAGTACACCTTTAGAAAATCCTTTTAATCAAGATCTAAGCTCCTGGGAAGTAAATTCAGTTACCAGTATGAGCGGTATGTTTGCTTATTCCGCTTTTAACCAAGATATCAGTAATTGGGAAGTAGGAGCGGTGGTCGATATGTCGGCGATGTTTCTTTTTGCGACTGCTTTTAATCAAGACCTCAGTGCTTGGAATGTAAGTAGCATAAGTGAATGTGATGGTTTTAATTTAGGGACTCCACAATGGGTTTTGCCAAAACCAAATTTAGATCCGGAATGCTTGAATTAATATCATTAGAAACAGTATTGTTTATTTAGAGAATTATTGTTTTGGTTTAAAACAAAAAAAGAGTCACCATTTCTGATGACTCCTTTGTAGCGAGAACGAGACTTGAACTCGTGACCTCCGGGTTATGAATCCGACGCTCTAACCAGCTGAGCTACCTCGCCGTATTTTTCAAACATCTTTTGAATGAATGATGGCTAAAAGAGTTTTATTCGTCTTTTTTAGCGGTGGCAAAGATAACAACAATTTAGAGCAGCACAAACATTCCTATAAATTTTTGCAATATTTATTTTTATTCAATTTACGAATCTTTCAAACATTTATTCTTACTTTCTTTCCCAGTTATTAATTAATATATATATTGGGCTATACAAATTAGTACCCTATGAGCGATAAAATAAAATATGAAATGGAATTTCCCATTCATGCATCCCCGTCACTTTTATTTCAATACATTTCGACGCCTTCTGGTATGCAGGAGTGGTACGCCGACAATGTGAACTCACGAGGAGAGTTTTTTACTTTTATCTGGGAAGGCTCCGAAGAAAAAGCCAAATTGGTTTCAAAAAACAAAGGCCAATCCATTCGCTTTCAATGGGTCGATGATGAAGACACAGATTATTATTTTGAAATGCGAATCCAAGTAGATGCCATTACCAAAGACGTTTCCATTATGGTCACCGATTTTGCAGAGGATGACGAAATTGAGGAAGGCAAAATGCTATGGGAAAATATGATTTCAGAATTAAAACAATTGCTGGGATCTGTTTAAGAACTGTTTAATAGTATTTATATTTGCACCGTCTTCAATAAAAAGACGGTTTTTTTATGATTAATTTAAATGGAACATTATACAGTCAGGAAACAGCTAAGCTATCTATTAAAAACAGAGGGTTATTGTATGGCGATGCAGTTTTTGAAACCATAAAAGGGGTTAATGGGCAACTTTTTTTTTGGGAAGATCATTACTTTAGACTCATGGCTTCCATGCGCATACTTCGAATGGACATTCCCATGCATTTCTCGATGGAGTTTTTGGAAGAAGAAATAAAAAAGACGATTCGAGCTGCAGATTTTAGTAAGCAGTCCCTTAGAATCAAACTTTATGTAAACCGTAAAGCAGGAGGGAAGTACAATCCTACCAACAATGAGGTGGACTATTTTATTGAGCTTGAAACTACTGGAGACCCTTTTTACATCTTTACTGAAGATCGCTATGAAGTCGAACTTTTTAAAGATCACTATATATATGCTAATTTATTGGCGACCCTGAAGTCCAATGCTAAAATAATTAATGTGTTGGGGAGTATTTACGCTACCGAAAATGGCTATCAAAATTGTTTATTATTAAACGATAAAAAGATGGTAGTCGAAGCACTTCAAGGCAATTTGTTTTTAGTGAAAGGAACTACTATTATTACCCCTCCAACAAGTGATGGATGCCTGCGAGGTATTATTAGAAAACAACTCATTGAAATTTGCAAAACCCTTCAAGAATATACGTTAGAAGAAAAATCGATTTCTTCATTCGATCTCCAAAAAGCGGACGAATTATTTATCACTAACGTTATGATTGGGATTCAACCTATTAGTAATTATCGTAAAAAGGTTTATAATAATGAGGTAGCTCGAATGTTACTTCAAAAATTGAATGTTAAAGTACGGTTGGCTTCCTAGTTATAAGAAGGGTTTTCTGGAGCATTGGACCAAATTAGGTAATCGCCACCAAATTCAATCATTTTTTCTTTCCAAAAGGTCGCATCAGTCTCCCCTAAAATTCTATTTTTATAGGTATTTTGGGTTACCACCCAACTATTTACTTCCAGTTCTTGATCTAATTGCTGATTACTCCAACCCGAGTAGCCTAAGAAAAAGCGAATTTCAGAATTTTTAATTTGATCTTCTTGAAGCAGGCTGGTAATTTCTTTAAAATCGCCACCCCAATAGATTCCATTTGAAATTTCGATGCTGTTGGGAATTAGTTCGGGTATTTTATGAATAAAATACAAATTGTCTTGCTCTACAGGGCCTCCATTGTAAATAGGAATGTTAGAATTTATTTCAGGAATAAAGTCATTGATGCTATAGGGTAAGGGTTTATTAAGAATAAAACCTACGGAGCCATTTTCATTGTACTCTGCCAACAACACCACCGATCTATTAAAGGAAATGTCTCCAATGATAGAAGGTTCGGCTACTAGTAAAAGTCCTTTAGCAGGTTTTAAAGAGGTCATAATTTTTTATTCAGTAACTAAATCTAAGTATTAATTTTAAAAAATGCAAGTTATTTGTATAGTTCCATAGATTAAAGACCAAAAAAAAATCCCCATTTCCAAGGAGGAGAGGGGATATTTTAAAAAATAAAGATAAATCTAGTTTACGCTATTGCTTAAATCTGATCCAGCTTTAAATTTAACTACGTTTTTAGCTTTAATCTTAATAGTAGCACCAGTTTGTGGGTTTCTACCATCTCTTGCAGCTCTTCTAGTAACTGACCAAGAACCAAAACCTACTAAAGAAACTCTATTTCCTTTCTGTAATGCTCCTTCTACTTCGATAAGCATACATTCTAATGCTTTTTTTGCTGCGGCTTTTGTAATTCCAGCATGTTCTGCCATTGCGTCAATTAAATCTGATTTGTTCATAAGTTGTAAAATTAAATTATTGGTTAAACTTTTATATAAATTCTCTTACAAAATTAACGGGATTATCGATTCACGCAAGTAATGACGTGCTAAATAGCGTTTTTTGTTGATAACTTTAGCACTTTGTTAATAAAGTGAAGTGAATTTAGTCAAGTTTTATAAGTTCAATGATAATAAGGCTTTACAACATTTTTGAATTTTCATCAAAAACATAGCCATTTAAAAGCGATTTAATATCCATTTTTCGCTTACCTGGCATCTGTATCTCATAAATAGAGAGAAATCCATTTTTGGCAGCTACTTTTAATTCATTTTTGCTTGCTACGATTTGTCCCAAAGGATATGAATGGTTTTCAATTTTAAAGCCACACAGGTATATTTTAACCGTTCCAATTTCGTCATGGTTCATGAGTTGTGACCATGCTGCAGGGTAGGGATTAAGCCCTCGAATAAAAGCATCAATATTTTCAACACTGGTTGCCCAATCGATTCTAGTATTATTTTTAGTTAATTTGGGAGCTGTTTTTAAAACCCCACTGTTGTCTTGTCGGACAGGAGCTTCCTTTTCGTTTTTTATGAGATCAACAGTTTTAAGGACTAGATTAGCTCCAGTATCCATCAAGATATCGTGAAGACTTCCAACCGTTGCTCCAGAAGGAACAGAAACCTCTTCTTTTAAAATTATTTCTCCAGTATCGATGGCATCATCAATAAAAAAAGTACTGACCCCAGTCTTTTTCTCTCGATTGATGATGGCCCAGTTAATAGGAGCGGCTCCCCTGTATTGCGGTAATAAAGAAGCATGCAAATTAAAAGTACCGTAGCTTGGTAAATTCCAAACCAATTTTGGGAGCATTCTAAAGGCAACCACGATTTGAAGATTGGCATTTAAATTTTTTAGTTGCTCTAAAAAGATACCTTCTTTTAAATTGGTGGGTTGTAAAAGAGTTAAATCTTGCGACAAGGCATATTCTTTGACTGCTGATGATTTTATTTTTCGGCCTCGTCCTGCTGGTTTATCGGGAGCGGTTACGACCCCAACAACTTGATAACCACCTTCTACTAACTTTTGAAGTACACCAACTGCAAAGCCTGGGGTTCCCATAAAAACAATTCTTAAATCTCTCATCAATTTAGATAATATTCATTTTTGGTATTTATTTTTATCGTACCCGAGTCCATTAATTTTCTGAGTACGAACACCACTTTTGATTCGGTAAAAGTAAGTTTTTCTGTCATGAATCTGGAAGTCATTTCTTTTTCTTCAAGAAGATGTACTATTTTTTCTGCAATAATCGATAGCTCTGCTTTACTTGGAATTTTCTCTTGGGGAGCACATACAGAGCAAATTCCGCAGTTTTCAGCATTCAGCTCTCCAAAATACTTTAGAAGTTGAACGCTTTTGCAGGTGGTGTCGTTCGCTACAAATTCTAACACTGATTTTACTTCATTTTCTTTTTTATGATTTAAAGCTAACAATTGCTTAGAAACACGATTAATTGTTTTTTTATCTTCTCTTGGAACTATAAAAGTAATGGTCGCATCGGTATGAAACAATGTTAATTCCAAAACACCTTCTTTCTCCATTTTTTCAAGTGCTTTTATGATGGTATTTACAGACTGCCCTGTTTTGGAAGCAATTGATTCAATTCGAATCGATGTAGGAGTTTCGAAAATACCGCCATACATTCTTAAAATAGTTTTACCTATAATAGCAATCGATGGGTGTTGATCTAAATACTTAATGAGTTTTTCAGAACTCATTTCAAATTTCAGAATAGATTTCCTTCCAAATTGCTTTGAGAGCTGAATAATTCCCAATCGTTCCAAAGCGGTGAGACCGTTATACGTAGTCAGCGTATTTAGGTGGTAATGTTTACAAAATTCTAAGTAATTAAAGCTATGACTTGAAAACTCACCTTCTCCATAGGGTATTTGGAAAAAATTACACAAAGAGCGATATAAACTTTTTATTTGATCGGTGTTTGGTCTAGAATCTAAGAATTGTTTTTTAATTAAGATTTTATCATAATCATTGTAAAGTATCATAGCAGCCGAATAGTTACCGTCTCTACCAGCTCTTCCGGCTTCTTGAAAATAACTTTCTATACTTTCCGGTAGCTGGAGATGAAAAACATACCGGACTTTTGGATGATCAATCCCCATACCAAAAGCATTCGTAGCAACCATAACAGTTATTTTACCTTGAAGCCAATCGTTCAATCTACTTTTTTTATCCTCCGAACTAATTCCGCCGTGAAAAAAGTGACTTTTAATCTTCAGACTATTTAGTTGGTTACTGATCTCAACTGTTTTTTTACGACTACGGACATAGACAATGGAGGAGTATTCATTGTTTTTAAGAAGTTGTTCGATTTTATAGATTTTATCCTCTTGGTATACTACTTTATAAGCTAGATTTTTACGAGCAAAAGAGCCTTTTATAATGGCTGGATTTTCTAATTTTAACTGTACAACCATATCGGAAACTACCTCAGGAGTTGCTGTAGCAGTTAAAGCAATTACAGGAACTAATGGATGAAACGTTCTGAGGATATTACAATTTTTATAAGAGGGTCTAAAGTCATTTCCCCATTGCGATATACAGTGAGCCTCATCAATAGCAAAAAGATTGACATCCATTTGCTTTATATAATTTTGGACTAATTCTTGGTTTAACCGTTCTGGCGATAAGTATAAAAACTTATACTTTCCATAAAGTGCATTGTCCAACAATATATTTAAATTTTGGAAAGAGATTCCTCCAGGAATAGTCAGGGCTTTAATTCCTTTGTTTTTTAAATTGGTCACTTGGTCTTCCATCAATGCTACCAGTGGCGAAACAACAATACAAATTCCTTCTTTTGCAAGAGCTGGAATCTGAAAACAGACCGATTTGCCTCCACCTGTTGGTAATAAACCAATGGTATCTCTGCCGTTTAGGATCGTAGTTATAATCTCTTCCTGTTTTGGAAGAAATTGTGAGTACCCCCAATGGTCTTTAAGTATTTGATGCGGGTTTTTCAATAATTAAATTACTAAATGAGTTATCATAAATTTCATTCGTTCCTCTAAAGTTCCAAAAGGAACCTCAATGACTTCGTATCCATATTTTTGATAACTTTGGGTTAGAAATTTATGAATTTTTTCGGCTTCTTCATACGTTTCATATCGTTCATTATCTTGAATGTAGATATCTTTCCATGGCGGTAAGATAAAAACGGTACCATAGCGATACTTATTACAAGTTGTATGAAAACTTTCGGGATAGGATACATTCGTGAAATCCATATATGCCGTAACGTCTGGCAATCCACGATCATAAAATAGTATTGTTTTTTTAAAATGATCAACTTCCTGATGCTGCTGTAAACGCCCTTTCAATAATAGTTGGCTAAACAAAATTGGATCGGATAAAAATAGTTGATCAATTCCCTTTTTTTTCGCCTCCAGTGTTACTTGTCTTGAAATTTCATGTTGACATTGATATCCATTTTCTTCTAAAAAATCAATTAGAGAAGTTTTTCCAGATCCAGGACCACCGGTAATGACAATTTTTTTGAGCATAATAAAAAAGATAATATGCAAATAACGTAAATAATTATTGATAGCGAAACCCTATATTTGTAATCTGTAATAAATATATGATGCGGAACGAAAAAGATACAGCGGCTTTTTATAAGAAACTAAAGAAAAGTTTAAAGAACGATACCCAATGGCCTGCTCTTTATTTGTATAAATTTATTATTCCCACAAGCGAATCAAAAATTTCAGAAATTGAGGCTATATTTAACAATACCAATGCTGAAATCACAAAAAGAGACTCGTCTAAAGGTACTTATACCAGTATATCGATAAAGGTGAATATGAAATCTCCAGATGCGGTAATTGAAAAATATAAAAAAGTTTCTAAAGTGGAGGGAGTGATTTCTTTATAAAATTAGTATTTTGCATGCATTATTAGATTACTTCACATATTAATTCACCTTGTAGGTTGCTAAACCACATTTTATCCAAAAATTTTGATAGATCACATAGAATACAATTCGGAGAGAGAAAAACTTATTATACCTGAATATGGTAGACATATTCAAAAAATGGTAGATTTTGCTATTTCTAGAGAAACCAAAGAAGAAAGAAATAAAGTTGCGAATAGTATCATTGCAGTGATGGGAAACTTAAATCCACATTTACGCGATGTTCCAGACTTTCAACACAAACTTTGGGATCAATTATTCATTATCTCCGATTTTAAACTGGAGGTAGATTCACCTTATCCAATTCCAAAAAAAGAAGAACTCCAAGAACGACCGGAGTCTTTAAATTACCCTCAAAATTTTCCAAAATATCGTTTTTATGGAAATAACATCAAGCGAATGATTGATGTTGCTAATAGTTGGGAAGAAGGGGATAAAAAAGAGGCATTGGTTTTTACGATTGCCAACCACATGAAGAAATGTTTTTTAAATTGGAATAAGGATACTGTTGAAGATGATGTAATATTTAATCATTTATTTGAACTTTCTGAAGGAAAACTAAACCTCAAAGACTCCGAAGAAAAATTATTAGATTCGATGACTATTCTTAAAAATAAGAAAACCTACGGTCAAAAGAAACATCAAAAAAATTACAAAAACAATAAAGGCAGAGCTAGAAAAAAATATTAATAATTAAACAATAATAACCATAAACAATTGGTTGTTGTTTAATAAAAGAATCAAAACTAATTATTTTTATGGGATCATTTCGTATTGAAGGAGGTTGTAAATTACAAGGAGAAATTATACCTCAAGGTGCAAAAAACGAAGCGTTGCAAATATTGTGTGCTGTATTACTTACAGACGAGGAGGTTTTAATTAATAATGTGCCAGACATACGAGATGTCAATAAATTAATAGAAATTTTAGGAAACCTTGGTGTTACCGTTCAAAAATTAGGAAAAGGGGCTTATTCGTTTAAATCTGATAATTTAGATTTAGACTATTTAGAATCTGAACGATTTAAAGAAGAGGGTAGTGCTTTAAGAGGATCTATTATGATTGTTGGTCCATTATTAAGTAGATTTGGTAAAGGATTTATACCGCAACCAGGAGGTGATAAAATTGGTAGAAGGAGACTTGACACTCATTTTGAAGGATTTATAAAACTGGGCGCTACTTTTAGATACAATAAGGAAGAATGTTTTTATGGTGTCGAAGCTGCTAACGGTCTCAAAGGTACTTATATGCTTCTAGATCAGGCATCGGTTACTGGAACTGCCAATATTTTAATGGCTGCTGTTTTAGCCGAGGGAACCACCACTATATATAATGCTGCCTGTGAGCCATATCTTCAACAGTTATGTAAGATGTTAGTTTCTATGGGCGCAAAAATTAATGGAATTGGATCCAATTTACTAACAGTAGAGGGAGTTTCGTCTTTACATGGTTGTCAGCATAGAATCTTACCCGACATGATTGAAATTGGCAGTTGGATTGGGCTTGCAGCAATGACCAGAAGTGAGATTACTATTAAAAATGTAAGCTGGGAAAATCTTGGTTTGATTCCTGAAACTTTCAGAAAGTTGGGGATTACCCTCGAAAAAGTGGGTGATGACATTTATATCCCTCGACAAGAAAGTTATGAAATACAAGGTTATATTGATGGCTCTATTTTAACTGTTTCCGATTCCACTTGGCCAGGTTTTACTCCTGATTTGTTGAGTATTGTGTTGGTTATTGCAACGCAAGCAAAAGGAAGCGTACTTATTCATCAAAAAATGTTTGAGAGTCGTCTTTTCTTTGTAGATAAATTAATCGATATGGGTGCAAAGATTATTCTATGCGACCCACACAGAGCAACAGTTATTGGGCATAACTTTGAATATCCCCTAAAAGCAACCACGATGGTGTCACCCGATATTAGAGCAGGGATTTCTTTATTAATTGCGGCATTATCTGCCAATGGGACTAGTACTATTCAGAATATTGAACAAATTGATCGTGGATACGAAAATATAGATGAACGTCTGCGAGCTATTGGTGCTAAAATTACAAGACTGGACTAGTTTATTTTTTATGTTTATTTAGTTCGTCTTGAAGCTTTCTTCTAATTTTTTGTTCTCGTTCTAGTGAACGTTGTCTGAAATTTTCAAATTCATTATCGGTTTCCTCTAATTTTTCTTTGGTGGTTTTAATAATATTGTAGCTATTTTTAAAACGTACAAATAATAAAACGATAATTAGTAATAAAAAACCAAGACTAAAAAATACAAATAAATTGTAGGTAGACTTCTGTATCAATAAACCTAAAACATTAATAACTTTTTCTTTGTTTTTATAAATAGCTAATTCTTTTTTTGTGCTTTCTAGTTCACGAGTAAGCTTACCAATACTAGAGTTTTGAAGTGCTTTTTCCTCATCAAGGGAATTAATTTCTTGTTTAAAGCCTTTGATTGAATCGGATACATTACTGCGCAAAGTGTACAATTTTTCCTTTTTTACTACTTTGTATCCTTGATAATTATTGGATTTTTTGATCAAATCTTGAAATTGTCCTTCAATACTTAGTTCTTGAGCATGGCTACTATTAGTTAAAGCCAACAATAATAGGAGAAAAGGGAAATAAATTTTCATAACAATGGTGTGTCTAAGATGAAATAACCATACGCAAGATGCTAAAAATTGTTTAAAACTGACTTCAATTGCTCAACTATTTTATTTGAATATTTTATTTAAATTAATTCAACGATTTTAATTTTAAAGTTTTGGCTTATTGAAAACATTAATTTGTTATTTTTTTGTGAAAAACACTATAAATTAAATTAATTATGTTGTGTTTGTTTAGCTTTGTATTCTTTAAAATTAATTAAACATTATAAAAATGAAAAAACTTATTTTATTGACTTTTATATGTTCGTTGTCTTTATCAGTAAACGCTCAAATAAAGTCTCCGCAACCTAGTACTTCTCAAACTGTAACTCAAACTGTAGGTCTTACTAATATTGAATTGTCATACTCTAGACCTTCGATGCGAGAAAGAAATATATTTGGCGAATTAGTACCTTATGGAAAAATGTGGAGAACAGGTGCAAATAAAAATACCACTATTACCTTCGATAAGGATGTAATAATTGGTTCTAAAGAGGTAAAAGCAGGTACCTATGCAATATTTACGAAACCTAATGCGCAATCCTGGGAGGTATATTTTTACTCGGATACTTCTAATTGGGGTACTCCAGCTGCCTGGGAAAATGAAAAGGTGGTAGCTTCGATCAAAGCAAATGTAGTAGCTATGCCCATGGAGGTGGAAACTTTTACAATTTCGTTTGATGCCATAACCAATGACTCTGCTACTTTAGGATTTCGTTGGGATCATACTTATGTTGCTGTACCCATTTCATTTTTTACAGATACTCAAGTTACAAAAAGTATCGAGTCAGTGATGAGTGGACCAAATGCTGGAGATTACTATACAGCTGCTGTTTACTACCTTAACGCTGATAAAGATATTAAAAAAGCAAAAAACTGGATTGATAAAGCTATCGAAATGAGAGAGAATCCTGCTTTTTGGTATCACAGACAACAGTCTTTAATTTACGCGAAATCGGGAGATAAAAATGGTGCTATAAAAGCAGCAAAAAAATCATTAGCGCTTGCTAAAGAAGCTGGAAACGAGGATTACGTAGCTTTAAATACCAAATCGTTAAAGGCATGGGAAGGTAAAAAATCAGAAGATAAATAAACTATTTTATCTCCTTTAAAAAAGCAGCTAAACTTAAGTTTAGCTGCTTTTTTTTATAGTTCATTGCTATTTTCTTCTTGCCCATTACTCATTAAATACGCTTTTAAAAAACTATCAATATCTCCATTTAGGACTTGGTCAACATTGCCGGTTTCATGAGCAGTTCGAACATCCTTAATTAATTTATAGGGATGCAAAACATAGTTTCTTATTTGCGAACCCCATTCGATGGCCATTTTATTAGCCTCAATTTCATTTCGGTGGCTTTGTTGTTTTCGCAATTCAATTTCATATAACTGCGACTTTAACATTTGCATTGCTTTCTCTCGATTTTCTAGCTGTGACCTGGTTTCAGAATTATGAATCATAATCCCCGTAGGTTCGTGAGTCAAGATGGCTTTAGTCTCGACTTTATTTACATTTTGACCACCAGCACCACCGCTTCTAGCAAAAGACCAGGATATATCTGCGGGATTAATAGCTATTTCAATCGTTTCGTCAGCCAGAGGGTATACATAAACTGAGGCAAAACTAGTATGTCTTTTTGCATTGCTGTCAAAAGGAGAAATACGAACCAATCGATGAACACCATTTTCACCTTTTAACCAACCAAAAGCGTATTCACCCTCAATTTCTAGAGTGACCGTTTTAATTCCTGCCACGTCTCCTGATTGAAAATTAAGTTCTTTTACCTTTAATTGATGTTTTTCGGCCCACATCAAATACATACGCATGAGCATTTCTGCCCAATCACAACTTTCGGTGCCTCCAGCCCCTGCGGTTATTTGTAATACAGCGCTAAGATGATCTCCTTCGTCACTCAGCATATTCCTGAACTCAAGAGTTTCAATAGCCTCTAAGGCATCGTTAAAGCGTTTTTCTAGTTGTTCGGCAGTTCCTTCACCTTCTTTAAAAAATTCGAATAATACTTCGGTATCCTCTGTAATAATCAAGGCCTTATTATAGTCTGAAATCCATTTTTTCTTGGTTCGAAGTGACTTCATGAAAATTTCTGCATCTTTTGGATGGTTCCAAAAATTGGGATCGTAGGTTTTTTCTTCGTCGTTCGCTATTTCAATCTTTTTCCCAGCAACGTCAAAGATACCTCCTTAACGCATCCAGGCGCTCCTTAAGATCTTTTATTTGATCAAGTGTAATCATATAGTCCCGAACTATCGGTATTTTTTTGTTATTAAGTTCTCGTAAAAATAGAATTTAACAATTCATCTTAAAAGAAAATTCCAATATTTTTTATAGCTTTAAAAAAAATAAATTTTTATGAAATATGTAGTACTTTATTTGGTTGTTTTATTTAATCTGCATTCACTTTCTGCACAATTTATCGAAGAAAAAAAAGACTTAAAATTATATAATGGTTATTTTAATTTTTACTATTCGGCTACCGAAGGCAAAATATACCTAGAAGTAGACAAAATAAATAAAGAGTTTTTGTATACTCATTTTTTAGCTTCTGGATTGGGGTCGAACGATATTGGTTTGGATCGAGGGCAGATAGGGGATGGTGTCGTCGTTAAATTTATTAAAAGTGGTAATAAGATATTATTATTACAACCCAATCAAAAATTTAGAGCAATTTCTGATAACGAATTTGAAAAAAAATCGATCGAAGAAGCTTTTGCAAAATCAATCATCTTTGGTTTCCCGATCAAAGAAATAAAAGACGAAAAATACATCATCGATTTAACTCCTTTTTTACTTCGTGATGCCCATCACGTTTCTAAAAGATTAAAAGATAATTTACAAGGAAGCTATAAACTTGATGCTTCACGAAATGTATTGTGGCTTGAAAATACTAAGGCATTTCCGAAAAATGTTGAATTTGAATCCTTATTAACTTTTATTGGGGAACCAAAGGGTAAAAACATCGTTTCTGTTTCGCCAGATGCCAATTCCATATCCGTTAGACAGCATATTGGGTTTATTGAACTGCCAGATGATAACTACAGTCCAAGAATTTTTAATGCCAAATCAGGTTCTTTTCCTATGTCTTACATGGATTATTCAACACCCGTTTGGGAACCTATCAAAAAACAATTTATATATAGGCATCGATTGCATAAGAAAAATCCAAATGAAACCCGCTCAGAGGCTGTTGAGCCCATAATTTATTATTTAGACCCTGGAACTCCTGAACCAATTCGTTCTGCTTTATTAGAGGGTGCAAGTTGGTGGAATCAAGCTTTTGAAGCAATTGGTTATGTAAATGCTTTTCAAGTTAAGATGTTGCCACCTGAGGCTGATCCCTTGGATGTTCGATATAATGTTATACAATGGGTTCACCGTTCTACTAGAGGTTGGAGCTATGGAGGTTCTATTAATGATCCTCGAACCGGTGAAATTATAAAAGGACATGTAAGTCTAGGAAGTTTACGAATAAGACAAGATTTCTTAATCGCACAAGCCTTAATGAACCGACCCTTCGGAAATGATGATCAAAATTATCAACCGATGTTAGAATTAGCCTTGGCAAGAATACGTCAACTTTCAGCTCATGAAGTAGGACATACCTTAGGTTTTGCACATAATTTTGCTGCAAGCGTTTCCGATAGGGCAAGTGTCATGGATTATCCACACCCAAAGATCACTTTAAAAAATGATGCTATTGACTTTTCTGAAGCTTACGCATCGGGAATAGGAGCCTGGGATAAAGTTACCGTAGCTTATTCCTATAGTGATATTCCTGAAAATCAATTGGAGAAAAACTATTTGTCTAATTTATTGACAGCGGCATTTTCTAAAGGCTTGTATTATATTTCGGATGCAGATGCGAGACCGCAAGGAGGGGCAAACGCTAAAGCACATTTGTGGGACAATGGTGCTTCTGCCACTGAGGAATTAAAAAATGTTTTGGCAGTAAGAAAGAAAGCAATTGAAAATTTTTCAATGGATAACATTAAAAATGGGGAACCTTTGTCAAAACTTGAAGATGTGTTTGTTCCTTTGTATTTTTATCATCGATACCAAACAGAGGCTGTAATCAAATTAATAGGGGGACTAGATTATACGTATGCTGTAAAAGGAGATTCTGGAATCGCTGTTCAGATTATTTCAAAAAAGGAACAAGAAGTAGCATTAGATGAGATATTGAAGACGCTCAGCATCAATACTTTAAAAATTCCGCACCGAATTCTTAAACTTTTCCCCCCAAGGGCGATGGGCTATGAGAGAACTAGAGAATCTTTTAAAAGTAATACCAATGTGGCCTTTAATAGCTTGGGGGCCGTTGCTACT
>JAAEPP010000243.1 GCA_024232495.1 Flavobacteriaceae bacterium | reverse complement strand
TGTAGGGTATGTATGTATGTAGTGTATGTATGTAGGGTATGTATGTAGGGTATGTATGTATGCAGTGTATGTATGTAGTGTATGTATGTAGGATATGTATGTATGTAGGTATTTATGTATGAAGGTATTGATGTATGTAGGGTATGTATTTGGGGTATGTATTTAGGGGTATGTATTTAGGGGTATGTATGTAGGGTTATGTATGTATGTGGGATGTATGTGTATGTAAAATTTATGAGTTATTATGATAATCAAATTAAATTGCTATCATCTTCAATAAATAAAATTCTACTTTTCTTATTTAAGAAATATCGAAAAAGTCGAAATCGTGGTCAGGATTCTTCAGGATTCCCTGGATTCATTCATTCATTGATGAGCGAAACGGAATCGAGGCCAGCCTCAACATTAGCCGCGAACGCTGATTGGTTCCAATCAATCCCTTCGAATCGAAAAGCCGTTGACATTTCAGGCGGCGTGTTTTGCGATCAGGAGTCTGAACGAGGGAAGCTGCGAATTGTTCCAACTAATCTTCGATAACTGTATCCAATATCAACATGGATTAACATGTAAAGGTAATTGATTGTATTATTTTATGCTTTTTTAACATTCTAATCAACACGATTCCGTTTTAATCCAATATTAATGCGATCAACCCTGAACTTTTAACCGCCATGCGGTTGAATGTCCCGCCATTCTTGCCTCTCCAGAAACTCGATCACTCATAATATCTATGATTAAACTGTTTTTTTGTTCTCCTAACATTTAAACTCACAATCTAATCTGATTTACATCTTTTGCAGGTACAGTTGATGCTTTGGAAACTTGAAATCGCACAATCTACGACTTGGAAGGCCAACAGAGGGCTAATGATGCAATTGGGTGGTCGATCATGTTGGAATTTGACTTCTTGACCGCAAAGATGCTATTGATCATCATGAATAATAAGGATTATCGATGGATTTATTATGAAATTGAAATCACTGGACTACAACTGGAAATTAATAGCAGATCAATCTACTTCAGCATTGATTCATGTGGACATTCGTGTTGATGCCTTGATTTTGATACATTTTCAACTACAGTCAGTTATTTCCAGCCCTCATTAACATTGATCAAGATTTTATATTTGGATGGACGTGAGAAAATGGATTTTACCAGTATTTGGCTCTTTTCATCTCATCTGAATAGCGACGAAACTTAACATTGGATATCAATATATTTGACAATGGACGTCATATTATCACTTATAATGGACTACTGTGTATACGAAATGAGTTATTTGTTATTGCTGCTTTGATAAAAATGAAGGAAATTGGAATTGCAATTGCAAGTTATTCATATTCATCTCTATTACTGCTGTTTTTTCTACCATTTTGAATTTTAGAAGGAAATTCGCAATCTTACTGCATAGTAACGACGGTATTTGTAACGAAAATTTTACAATGCATAGTAACGGCAATTTTTCCAAAAAATCCCTCTTGCTGCGAGAAGCTCTTGACGAAAGCGAAAAAAATTTCGAGGTATGTATAAAATCTTTTCTTACTTTAAAGAAATACCATTTTTGACAACCAAAACACATTAATAGGTTAATATAGGACCAACATTGGCTAAAACTAATATTTTTATCTCTTATTTACATGTTATTTTGTTACAAAAAGGATTTTTTTGAGGGTTGCTGTGAAGAAAAATTTTCAGTCTGCTCCAACACCCAAAATATAAACAACTCAAACTTCGGTTTTATCCATTTCTTACATGAAAACAACCGAAAAGAAACACATTTCTTATTAGTTTAACATGTATAGAAAAGGCTTTTAGTATTTTTCATGTTTTTAATCCTTTTTCCAGGGTTTTTTCAGGGATTTTCCATGGAGGATTCCCGGTTCGGCTTTTTGCGAAAAAATTTTCAGCCTGGCTCAACCCCCAAAAATAAACAACTCAAACTTCCTTTTTATCCATTTCTTA
>JAAEPP010000242.1 GCA_024232495.1 Flavobacteriaceae bacterium | reverse complement strand
TAATTTAAAAATAAAGCCTACAACACCATGTGTTCCTAGGCAGTCACCCATCCAAGTACTGACAAGGCCCGACCCTGCTTGACTTAAGTGATCAGACGAGAACTGGTATACTCAGGGTGGTATGGCCGTAGGCGAAGTAAACTGAAAAAGTATTAACATGATGTTTGCCTTCTTTAAGACTTGCATTCATATAGAATGAGATAAAATCGAAATATCAAAACAGAGTCTCCACCATCATGTGTCTATGGAACTACAACCATCAGTACCAAGACGAGATCTGCTATCCCCGGCCTAGTATTGCAGTAGTTGGAGTTTCTTAGTTCCTGCCAAAAAGTCATGGTTAGTTTCTTTATCCTGGTATACACAGGGTGGTATGGCCGTAGGCATAGTAAACTGTAAAAAATATTAACAAGATGTCTGCCTTCCTTATCCTTTTAGGACTTGCATTCATATCGAATGAGATTGAATCGAAATATGGAAACAAAGTCTCCAAGACCGTCGACATACAACCATCAGTTCCAAGACGAAATCTGCTATCCCCGGCCTAGTATTGCAGTAGTTGGAGTTTCTTCGTTCCTGCAAAAAGGTCATGGTTAGTTTTTTTTT
>JAAEPP010000241.1 GCA_024232495.1 Flavobacteriaceae bacterium | reverse complement strand
TGTGACCTTAAATTTGAAGTGAACTTTAACATTTAACTTTTGTCTTACAATGCACACTTCTATGTAACAATTTGCAAACAATGGCTTTTCTCCACTGCTATCTATCCATTCTTGAATTTCAATTGTTTTGTGAAAATTTCAAGCATTAATAATTCTAGCCAATAATTTTAAGAAATAAAAATGTGCGGGTACTTCTAAATTCCATCTTTGATGCAAATTATGTTTTTCATAGTCAGGTCTTATCGCACTAGGGTTTCAATTTACCAAATTGTTTTTTACTAAATCGAGCGACTGCCTTGAAGTTGGTTACGGATTTCAGTTACGGATTCAGAATCCGTAACCAATCCGTAACTGGGCTGTCTAGTGAGTTGAATTTGGTTGCGGATACTAGACATGATAAAACGAGAACTATCTACTATTTAAAGGGCCGATAAAGGTTTGTAGTAATAATCAGCTTATTTTTCATGCAATTACCTATCGTTTGATATGATTCTTATTTTTTTAGAATAAGAATACATCTTATAAAGTTCGCTGAAAAATTCGTAAGAATCGGCCTAAGAACCCCTTCCAACTGACAAACATGGACGACGATTAATCGCTTAAAATTAGAGTTTTTGGAATATTCACTTCAAGTTTGTTTTAAACAGTAGCTTTTAGGTAGTAGTAACAACTAATTTTGGTTTCAGAAAGATTTTCAGTGAAAATCCAATCTCAGAGTAGGGGGCAAGTACCCCAAGAAATGACAAACATG
>JAAEPP010000240.1 GCA_024232495.1 Flavobacteriaceae bacterium | reverse complement strand
GCCCAACCATCTAACCAAGTGCCTAACTTAACTTTTTAAGGTTTATATCGCTAGAATAGGTGATTCTGAGCAATTTGAGCAAACGTACCATTCCAGGAAATGTTTCATTATCACGTGAGAGATGACGTCATAAAATAGGCCTAAATATGTATAAAAACTGCTGTAACTTTTGACAAACTCAATATATACATTTGATATTTGCATATTTGAAAACAAAATTCAAAGAGCTTTCGAATGATATATAACATATTGCGAAATGTTGACATAAGGATTTTGACTGATGACGTCATCAAAATATTTCCCGTTGTTTTTGATCATTTTTGTTTGGCCAATTTGTGGATTTGATATCAAGTTAAGTCATAGAACATAACGTCAGAGAGACTGACAATTTTCAGTGGTGTGCTGTTAGCTAGCCAAGGTAGAACAATACTGCGCATGCGTGAATACCGCATGTAAGCAAAAAGGACTTTCTGCCTTCTTTCCTATTGCTTTTAGCCATTTTTAGACTTTAAATCATTTGTAGATTTGTCGAATTTATTTTTTGCTGTTGCTGCCTTTGATCGACTCCATGTGCTTTTTTATCCTATGCATCGTCAACTGGTCTCCAGTGAACCACGCAGAGGCCAGGAAAG
>JAAEPP010000239.1 GCA_024232495.1 Flavobacteriaceae bacterium | reverse complement strand
CCCCCAGGGCACAGTGTCAAAAAAATGGGGTTATGTGTCCTTTTCGAATCTAAGAAGAAAGAAGTTTACTTAACCATGAATTTGAGTCAATTAGGATATCATAAGGATAATAGTGAATATTAGAGGTCATTATTTGCTTTAATTATAAAGATATAGGGAAAATATTATCTATTTTCATTTGAAATTTTATTTGAACTTCGGATTTCTTTTTAATAATATTAAAAAGAACAATATTCATCTAGACTTTAAGTGAAACAATTTAGATGTTTATTTAAATAATTAGATCTAAACCAAATGTCAGTGATTTAGTTTCTGGGTCAAATGACATTAATCTCTAGTCTATATACTTATTACAATCGTTCAAACAAATCCCGCTAAAAGTTTGTTTTGATTCTCAACCCATAATTCCAGTTTACAGCGTAGGTACTTTCGCTTGAGTTAAGTTACAGATATTAATATAGTAAAATGCTTTGCGATCAATATTAGTGTGTTAAACAACTCTGTTTAATAATCTTTATCTGAAATGACAACTCCTGCTTATCATTGCACAATAGATTTGTAAGGCATCATATTATTAAATATGAAAAATGACGCAGATGACTGCAATATACTATATTTAAGTGATTTCCAGACATAGTCAGTTTGTGTAATATTAAGTCCTTTTAAAAATATATCTCAGGTATATCACGGGCACACACGGGCACCCACAACCGAGATGAAGTAAATAGCATTTAAGGGGATTGATTCCCTGTTAATTGGTATAAACCTCCAATCATGGGAGGCCATGGGAAAATGAAAAGTCAGATGATTTCATAATTTTGATCTGCAAATCATGCAAGCTCATTGACAAAAAAT
>JAAEPP010000238.1 GCA_024232495.1 Flavobacteriaceae bacterium | reverse complement strand
GATCTCATTTTCGCGATTTTCGCGACCTCATCTACTTTGCGTAGACTTTTTGTATCTATGGAAAAACTGCCTATCGATCATGGAGAAAATGCGTGGGACAGACAGACACACAGACAAACAGACAGAATTCCTCAAATGTAGACCAGACTCGCCGGTCGGCGGCGGGCCTGGTAAAAATTGGACTGGTGGAAGCTATTAGTTCAAAAATAATGGTAGCCAAACGTGGTGAAAATGGGGGACAAAGAGTTAAAAAGTGAAAATAAAAAATCCAATTAGACGAGTCAAACATAAAAACCCCAATTTTATGACTGACATTGGGAAGGTTCAAAGGTCCTGGGATGTAGCCAGGACCCAGACGAATCCGACCATGCGTCTAACTTTATACATTGCAAGGCGAAAGTGGGAGGAATCAGGCTGCGAAGTTGAGTGAGCAAAAATAATTTGACGAAATTTTGGCCCAAATCGGCCGTTTTTTGGGAAACAATAGAATATATCACCGGAATGTGCCATGGTGGCATACAAGTTTCATACATGGCTAGAAAGCTGTTGAAAATGCGGATTTTTGGGTAAAAAAGGTTTTGGGTCAACTCTTATTTTGTGGGCACAAGCAATTTTATCTTCACCTGATCCAGAAGCTGATCCATTAGCTTACACCTCCTCCTAGGTCTATACTTTGAACTTTCTGTGTGCCTGTCTGTGTGCCACCCCTCCATCCATATGCACTGGCACTGGCAATGG
>JAAEPP010000237.1 GCA_024232495.1 Flavobacteriaceae bacterium | reverse complement strand
TTTAAATGATTAGTCAATCGATCAATATGAATAAAAGATCGCATTTGATTTCCGTCACCAAATATTCGAATATGGTTTCTAAAGTTCGCTTCGAACATAAATTTATTTATCACCGAATCAAAACGCATACTTTTACTATAGCCATAAACATTGCCAAGACGAAGTGTAAAAACATCTATTGCCTTATTATTTAATCTCGCTACGTGTTTTTCAGCATTTAGTTTTGAAATTCCATAGAACGTTTTTGGATTTGGATTAGTTGTTAAATCAACATCTTTTTCTGAAGCACCATATACAGAAACACTACTTGAATAAATAAACTTCGACACATTACTGTTTTCAATAAGATACGTTAATTCTGCAGTACCCCAATTGTTAGTTTGATCGAATTCATGAGGATTGTGTTCAGCAAAAGGAGTTGTTACTTTTGCTGCTAAATGATAAACTACATCTGCTTTATCAATTTCAGTTTTTAATTTCCGTGAGTCTAGAATAGTCCCTTTAACAAAACGAACTTTACTTGAATTTAATTTAGATCTCCCTAAAAATAAATTATAGTTGTTGCGACTAAAATCATCGTAAATTACAATGGATTTAATAAGTATTTCTTTTTCTAAAATATATACCAATTCAGTTCCTATGTAGCCTGCCCCACCAGTTATTAGAATATTCATTTTATTAAATCTTTATGCAATCCACATTCTGTTTTATTCTGCCCAAACCATCGAGCATTTCGTTCGTCATTGATATCAAATTTTCGAGTACAAGGAGCGCAACCAATACTTTGGTAACCATACTTATCTAAAGGGTGCTCGGGTAAATTATATTTTAGACGGTATTCGTATATCTGTTTTTGATTCCAATCTAACATTGGATGAAACCGCATTGTTTGAAAAGGAGCTTCTTGTTCTGTTTTCATTTTATTTCTCACTGCACTTTGATTGGCTCGTACTCCAGAAATCCATATATCATATTGCATTAAAAAAGGCTCTAAAGGTTGAGTTTTATTTAAAAGACAACACAAGTCAGAATCTGATGTATAATAAAAATGACCTTCCTCATTCAATTGCTGATTTTTAGAAACTTGAGATTGGACATCAATGATATTGATATCTAACAAATTACTAATATCATCTTTAAAAGTTACTGTTTCAGGAAAGTGAAATCCGGTATTAATAAATAATATGTCAATATCAACTTTTGATTTACTTATGATATGCAATAGAGGTATGCTATGTGTTTGAAAAGAAGAAGTAACAAAAATTTTTTTATTTAACTTTTGATATTTATTTAATTGTTTATAAATCTTATTGACTGTCATGAGGGAGCTTTGAATAAAGTGATACTTCAAAATCATTTTTTTGGTTATTTTTTTTTGAAAATGCAATAGCTCTCTTTTTTTGTAAAATATTGGCGGGAGGTTTTATATGATAATGCCTAAGATCGTGCTCTATTTGACGTTTACTGCTAAAGCTTGAAACTCTTTTTAAATATCCAATTACCCGTGTTGCATGATCTACATTTATCGATTGGCATTTTGGACATTTTTGAAGTGTTTTTTTATCGATATGACTACAATCATCACATATAGTTATTTTAATATTAAAACAAAAATAATTACATCCAGCTTTAGCAGTAGCATTTAATAAGTTTAAAAATCCTTTTTTATTTGGAGTTTCTTCAAGGTTAAGATGTAGTGCTGATCCACCATCTAAATATTTTATATTCTCTTGACCATGTAAAATAATTTTGTCTAATGAATTTATATTCTTGTCCTCTACGACATAAAAATATGAATTATAACAATCTCGAGGTACATATAAACCATCCGAGCGATCCCATTTTGCATTTTTTACGCCTAAATTTTCAGCAGGAACAAATTCGGTATTAAACATATAGCCATAATTTTTTTTAGCGACTTTATTTTCGTCATAAATGATTTTTAAATAAGTATTTATAAATTTTTTATAGGAATCGTTATTTCCTACATCAATTCCTTGACTTTCTGCAGCTTCAACCATGCCGTTTATTCCAATGGTTAAAAATTGTTTGTCTAAACTTATGTATCCAGCTTTATAAACAGGAAGCAGACCGTTGGCTTCGTAATCTTCAATTAGTCTGCGATAAGCTACCTGATATTTATGTACTTTTTGAACTTCTTCTTTTAAATTTGCGCCATTTTGAATTAGGCGATTCATATTTAGAGTTATTACGTTTATGGATCCTGTTGCAACCCCTCCAGCGCCTAAAGAGTAGCTGAAGGTATTATCGCTTATTTCGTTGCGTAAACGACAACACGAAGCTAAACTGTCAGCACTCTCAGACTGATAGATAAAAAATGAATTTCCTTCACTTAATTCTTCCGCACACATATTAGCAAAATCTTGATCTACAGGTCTTCCTTCTTTTACTAGCATCGCAGCAGTAACTACCGGGAAAGTGAGTACGGCTTTTGTTCGCTCTTTATTGAACCATTTCATGAAAAATATCTGTAGTTTTTTTAAATCATTCCATTGTGGTTTTATCGAGTCTGGAAAAACAAAATTTTCGAACATACTATTGAAATAACTTTCATCATATAAAGAGATATTCCAAAACACCGACTGATACCCTCTAGCCGCAGCAGGCTGGTTAATAGCATAGACTACATGCTGTAAATGGTTGGCTATTAAATCTGGGTGTATTTCTAGATAATTTTCTCCATAATCTATTTTAGCAAAATGATCAAAATACATCAAAAATTCAACCGTTGCTAAGGCCCCTGCAAATTGAGAGCTTATCGCAAATACGAGATTTACAAATTCTCCACAATAACTTTCTAAGTGTTTTGGAGCCCTACTTTCTCCTCCTAACTTTGTTAAACCATCAATTAAAAAAGGATACATGCTTATTGAAACGCAATAAGGTTTTAGAGAAGTTTCATCATGGACATATATTTCGTGAGCCTCTATTTGACGCGTATATTCATTTGCGAGTTCTTCTCCGTAAAGTAAGTTAATCTGCCTTTTTATAAGAGTTCTATTGACCTGAATATTAATATCTTTATTCAATTCAGCTTCCATTGTAGCAATGTTTTTGGAGGTAACATTGGCATTGGCATCTACCTTGGATCCGTCTGCTGCATTTGAAGAATTTATATAATGGTCTATGAAATCTATTTTTTTTGAAACCTGTTCGGAAGTTAATCGTATCATATATTTTAGTTTTTACTGAATAAATAATTTAGTTTTTGATTGCTTGCTACTTCGATAAATAATTGATTGGTGTTTTCACTTTCAAGACCCCCAAATTCCTTTTTCCATTTCCCGGTTTTAAGGAAGGTTAAATGTTTTTTAATTTCGTCAGAAATAAATTCTTCACCAGTATAAAGGCAAGTTTTATAACCGTATTTGTTTGCAAGTTGAAGCATAGTAATTAGTTCTTTTTTATGCCATTCGCCACCGATAAAAAGGACTCAAGTAGCTTGGTCTTTATATTGTATTATTTTGTTGAAATAAGCCTCTAATGATAATTTTGTTCCATTGTTCTCTTTCCAAAGAAACGGAGAATGACATCCATTGCATTGAAGTTTACAGCCAGATATTGAAAAGCAAAGACTAATCTCTCCCGGTACTTCTTGAAGTACTACTTGAAAATCGAAATAAAACATAAATAAAAAAAGACTAATTTGTCTTTATAAAGATATGTCTCCATAATAATAAAAAACAATTATTAAAAATGAGTTATTAAAAAGGTTATTAACAGAGTCAAATTTGATTTTAAATTAGCTAAGAAATATATTCATGCAAGTGGGTACAAACGATTGTAAATAACTATAAACGAAAGTAAGTATGTAACTACCTATTAAACATTTGAGATGGTAATATGTTTGCCCTGTTGAATCGAACAAATGACATTCAATATAATTAAAACCTTATCTTATGAATACGTTAAGAAACAAAGTACAGTTAATTGGGAACTTAGGCAATGATCCAGAAATTATTAATTTGGATTCTGGAAGTAAACTCGCAAAATTTAGTATTGCCACCAACGAATCTTATAAAAACCCACAAGGAGAGAAAGTAGTTGATACTCAATGGCATAATGTAGTTGCTTGGGGTAAAGTAGCTGAAATTATAGAAAATTATGTTACTAAGGGCAAAGAAGTAGCTATAGAAGGTAAATTAACTACTCGTTCTTGGGATGACAAAGAAGGAGTAAAGCGCTATACTACCGAAGTAGTTTGTAATGAACTTTTGATGTTGGGAAATAAATAAGCTAATTATCAATTATATAAGACCGTTTAAATAGCGTCTTTTTAACCCAAAATAGTTTGTGGATAAAAGACATGGGGAGTTATTTTAAACGGTCTTTTTATTTTTATTAAAAAAGGATAAAATAGTCTTTTAATGTTTATATTTGTAATATAAATAATATTATTATGGAAATTAACGAAAATAGAACGGTAGCACAACTGGTCTCTGAAAACATTAAAACCTCCAGTATATTTAAAAAACATGGAATTGATTTTTGTTGTGGAGGAGGAATATCATTAAAAAAAGCTTGCGATAAACATAAAGTAGACTATGCTTTATTAAAGCGAGAATTGACGGTTGTGAATGAAATCCCTAACAGTAATTATGACTATAATAATTGGGACTTAAATTTTTTAATAGACCATATAATTCATAAGCATCATTCTTATGTTGAGCAAAACTTACCTATTATACTTCAATTTGCTGAGAAGGTTGCTTCTGTACATGGACATCATTATAAAGAAGTCGTTAAAATAAACGAACTGGTAAAAAATGCTTCAGAAGATTTGTTAGCTCATTTAAAGAAAGAAGAAGTAATATTATTTCCTTACATAAAACTATTATCTAAAATTCGAAAAGAGCAGCTCACTAAAAACGCTGTTGGTAACATAGAAAATCCAATAGCTGTATTAGAGAAAGAACATGAGACCGTTGGAGATACTTTTAAAATCATCTCTGTTTTGACTAATAACTATATCCCACCAAAAGGGGCTTGTAATACTTTTAAGGCTTTATATGCTAATTTACAGGAGTTCGAACAAGATTTACATCTGCATGTTCATTTAGAAAATAATATTTTACACCCAAAAGCTATTGCTTTAGAAAAAGCGATAGCTATTGATTGTTGTTAATTATATAATTCAATACTTTTCTCATTAAATGAACTCTATCAACACCTCTAACGTTATGAGGGTGCATTGGGTAATTGAAAAAATCGACTTGAATCTTATTTTTCACAAATTCTTGTAGCAAGCTCATAGAATGTTGAGGTACCACAACAGGATCAACACTTCCAGTAATTTCTAATAATTTACCATCAAGATTTTTTACATAATTATGGATTTTTGATTTCTCAAATCCTTCTTCGTTATCTTGCCAACGATCCATGTAGCGTTCACCATACATAATCTCGTAGTATTTCCAATCAGTTACGGGGCCACCAGCAACGGCTGTTGTAAATACACCAGGATGTCGCAACATCAATGAATTAGTCATGAACCCACCATAGCTCCAACCATGAACAGCCAGCCTATTTTCATCAACGAAAGGCAACGATTTTAGGTATTTAACTCCAGTAAGTTGATCTTCCATTTCTGCTTCTCCAACTTGTCGATGAATTACACTTTCAAACACAAACCCTCTATATGCTGATCCCCGATTATCTAATGTAAAAACCACATAATTTTTTTCTGCTGCCATCCACTGCATCCAAAGATTAGAGCCTCCTAGCCAAGAATTAGTCACCATTTGTGCGTGTGGACCACCATAAACATATATTAGTACCGGATATTTTTTGTTTTCATCAAAATTTGCAGGCTTTATAATTCGGCCATATAGATTTGTTCCATCCTCTGATTTAAGAGTTATTAACTCGGTAGTTCCCAATTGATATTCTTCAATTGGGTTTTTGGAGGTGTAGATAGTTACTTCTTTCCCACTTTTAGTCGACTTTCTTTTTACAACTCTAGGATTTTCCATACTGGAATAACTATCTAGAATATATTTTCCATCCGAACTTATTTGGACGGAATGACTTCCTGGTTCACTAGTTAATAGTTCAGTTTTAGCATTTTTTAAATTTATTTTATATGCTTTGGTTTCTCTACCATCATTTCCGGTACCTAAAATAATAACATTTTTTCCACCTTCGTCAAATCCAACAATACTTTTAATGACCCAATTAAAATATGTTAACTGTCTTTCTTTAGAGCTATTAATATCGTATTTGTAGATATTCATAAATCCGTCACGCTCACTCAACCATAAAAATTCAGAATTATTATTAGGTAAAAAAACTGCAGCATGTTCTGGTTCCACCCATTTATCGTTTTTTTCCTCAAAAAGTGTTTTTATTTTCCCTCCAGTATCAGCATCGTACATATTAAACCACATATGATTTTGATCTCTATTTACCTCAGCTAAAAAAATATATTTTTCGTTTGGAGACCAAGAAAGATTGGTTAAATAATGTTCGTCTGAAGTATCGATATCTAGGTAAATTACCGACTGAGTTTTCATGGAAAAAACTCCGACTTTAGGGATTTCCGAAGCCATTCCATTCATTGGGTATTTAATATTATTAATTATTGCTGGAGTTTGTGTTATATCTACCAAAGGATAATCAGTAACGCTAGACTCATCCTTTTGATAAAATGCTAAATAATTCCCATTAGGGCTCCAAAAGGTGCCTTTTATAATTCCCATTTCAGAACGAGCTATTGCTTGACCTGAGACAATGGCTTTGTTTTTTATTGAAGTAACAACAATCTTAGAATTACTTTCAGTAGCTACAAATAAATTATTCTCTATGGTGTAAGCTAAGGCATTAGTCGAAGCATTATACTCCTTGTTCTCAGCTTTCGGAGGATATTTAATTTCACCAGACTTTTTTTTAATGATATAATCATAATGGGCAATAACATTATTATAATCAAAAGTTACTTTGTCAGAGGTGATTTTTTCAAACGAATAAGGCATTGATTTTAAATCTGGAAAAGACTTTTTTAAGTCATCAAAATTAAAAAGGACGGGGCGTTTTTCTAAATTATAATTTACAAAAACCATGTTGTTTTCTGTAACAATAAATTCGTCAGCTCCATCTATCCATTGTAAAGATTTACGCTCTGGATAAAGACCTTTGTAATACCCTAATACAGCATCCTCAAGATTTAAATGTTTAATTTCTTGAGCGCTTATTATTGTAACAAAAAACAAAAACACTACGCTAATTAATTTTTTCATAATAATTAAGAATTTAAAAATCAAATTTAAGGTAAATAATAAATATCTTATTTAGAGTAAGCTTAAAGTATTTTTACAAATCCATAAAATTTATAATTAGGATAAAGAAGTCTTTTTTTTTATATTTGAAATAAAAACCATGTTATCAAACGCCTGCCAATATGCTATAAGGTCTGTATTGTATTTGTCTATACATTCTACTCATGAAATAAAAATTGGAGTGAAAAAAGTAGCTGAAGAGTTAGAAACTCCACAACCTTTTTTAGCTAAATTACTACAACAGCTCGCAAAAAGTAATTTAATTTCGTCTGTAAAAGGTCCCAATGGTGGATTTTATTTGACAGAAAAAAATTTAGAAAATTCACTCTGGGATATCGTGAAATGTATCGATGGCGGGGATAAATTTGACAATTGTTTTTTAGGTTTATCTCTTTGTGATGACAGTAATCCCTGCCCTGTTCATTTTATAGTTACTCCTTTTAAAGATAAATTACTTAACGATTTTAGAGATAAAACACTTGCTCAATTTACTAAAGAAATAATCACAACCCGAAGAGTTCTCTCATTGAAAGATTATAATGTTTTAGAAAAAAAATAGTTAGACATTATTTATGTTGAATAAACAAATGCTTGATCCTAAAAGTATTGTCGTCGTAGGAGGATCAAATGATGTAAGAAAACCAGGCGGTAAAATTGTAAAAAATCTTGTCAGTGGTAATTTTAAAGGGGAGATACATATCGTAAATCCAAAGGACACCAAAATACAAAGATTAAAAAGCTATCCTTCAGTAAAAGTTATTCCTAGTTCAGATTTAGCGATTCTGGCTATACCAGCTAAATATTGTTTAGATGCAATAATCTCCTTAATTGAAGAAAAACACACCAAAGCATTTATAATAATCTCAGCGGGATTTGCAGAGGCAGGAGCAAAAGGCAAAGAAATAGAACGTCAGATAGTTTCAAAAATAGAAAGTATAAATGGATGTCTAATAGGGCCAAATTGTATTGGGGTAATCAATCATAATTTTAAGGGAGTTTTCACAACACCAATTCCTAAATTTTATTCAGATGGATGTGATTTAATTTCTGGATCAGGTGCTACAGCAGTTTTTTTAATGGAGGCGGGAATGTTGCTTGGTGTAAAATTTGCAAATGTATATTCTGTAGGGAATGGAGCACAAACGGGTGTAGAGGATATTTTAGAATATATGGATTTGAATTATGAGCATCAGACAGATCCTCCTATAAAACTTCTTTATATTGAAACTATTTCTAATTCAAAAAAACTACTTAAACACGCAGCATCATTAGCTAGTAAAGGAGCTCGAATTGCTGCAATAAAAGCAGGAAGTACACTTGTGGGAAGTAGGGCTGCAACTTCTCACACGGGAGCAATAGCTTCGTCAGATATAACCGTTAGAGCTTTATTTAAAAAAGCAGGAATTGTCTATTGTAGTAGTAGAGAAGAACTGTTAAGTGTCGCTTCAATTTTTAATTATAAAGAACTTAAAGGAAAAAATATTGCAATTATAACTCATGCAGGAGGATCTGCGGTAATGCTTGCAGATGAATTATCAAAAGGTAAAATGGGAGTGCCTCAAATTAAAGGACCATATGCCAAAAAATTACTCTCTTTTTTAAATCCAGGATCTTCTATTAATAATCCGATTGATTTTCTTGCAACGGGAACCGCAGACCAATTAGAGATTATTATTGACTACTGCGAACACAAATTTGATTTTATTGATGGAATGATTGTAGTGTTTGGTAGTCCAGGTTTATTTGATGTTGAAAATGTATATAATTTATTGAGTATAAAATTTGATGAATGTAAAAAACCCATCTTTCCAGTATTACCTTCTGTAGTTAATGCTCACAAAGAAATTAATGGATTTTTAAAAAAAGGGAATATTAATTTCCCCGATGAAGTTGTTTTAGGCAAAGCATTAGCTCAAGTTTTTAAAACTCCAAAACCTATTATTACAAATATTGAGTTGCCTCAGATTGACAGAAAAGTAATTAGACAAATTATTAATCAATCAAACAACGGCTATTTAGGACTTTTAGAGACAGCTAAATTAATTGACGCTGCAGGAATACCAGGAGTTTATCAATTTTTTGAAAGCGACAAAGAAAAGTTTTTATCTAAATTAGAAAAGAAACTATTTCCAATAGTTATGAAGGTAATAGGTCCCATTCACAAGACAGATGTTAAAGGAGTTATCTTAAATATAACTTCTTTGAAAAAAGCAGCAAAATCTTTTGATGAACTTATGAAAATAAAAGATGCAAGGGGAGTGATAGCACAACCCATGATTCAAGGACTTGAACTATTTATTGGGGTTAATAAAGAAGAAGGGTTTAACCCTACTATCGTTTGCGGATTAGGAGGTGTTTTTGTTGAAATCTTAAAGGATATTTCGGCTGGTTTAAGCCCATTGTCAAAAGTTGAAATAGGTAAAATGGTTTCTTCATTAAGAGGATATCAAATGTTAAAGGGTACAAGGGGGAAAAAGGGAGTAAACATTGAAACTTTTATAGACATTATTCATAAAGTCTCTGCGCTTGTTGAGGTTGCACCAGAAATCATTGAAATGGATATGAACCCATTAATAGGAACAGATAGAGAATTTAAGGCTGTTGATGTTCGCATACGAATCGCCCATTAAATTAGTTGTCATTTTTAACTTAGCCTCCAATGGAAATCATACTTCTATTTTGGGAATGTAAATCGGGTTTTTGAAGTTTTTCAAGGGTATCCATTCCTCCTCGAATTTTAAATTTATGCTGTATTGCTCTTTGGATAATAGGCGCTATAAATTTTCCTTCACGAAGCGAAGAAAGTAAATCAGCTTCTGAAGCCGAAAATAAACAGTTTTTTAATTTTCCATCTGCGGTCAAGCGCAATCGATTACAAGTGTCACAAAAAGGATTCGTAACTGAACTGATAATAGCAAAACTTCCTTTAAAACCTTTTATTTTGTAATTTTTAGAAGTATCATTTTCGGCATCTTTAATTTTTTCTACATTTTCATTTGAAAAATGAGAGGTTACTTCTTTTAGAATTTCAGCTAACGACACCATTTTTTTTAAATCCCATTTGTTCCCATCGAAAGGCATAAATTCAATAAAACGAAATGAAATTGGAAGGTTTTTAGTTAAGTTGATAAAGTCTATAATTTCGTCATCATTAAATCCTTTTATTAGTACAGCATTTATTTTTACATTAAATCCCTTTTCAACAAGCATTAATGTATTCTGATAAACTTTTTCAAACTGATTTCGACGAGTAATAGTTTTAAATTTACTTTTCGATAAGGTATCTAAACTAATATTAACATTGTTGATGTTAAATTTTATTAAATCATCGATATATCTATCGATTGTAATTCCGTTAGTCGTGATGGCAAGTTCAACAGGTAGTGAAGCTAATTTCTCAAGAATTATAGGAATATCTTTTCTTATCAAAGGTTCTCCTCCTGTTAATCTAATTTTTGTAACACCATTTGTTACAAATACCTTAGCAATTTCATAAATCTCATCGTAGTTCATGATATGAGATTTTGGAGAAAGAGGAATGCCTTCTGCTGGCATACAATAGGTACATCTAAGATTACACCTTTCTGTAAGAGATATTCGTAAATACGTATGATTTCTTTTAAATTGATCTGTTAGTATGGGTTGTTTTTTTTCCATTAATCGTGTCGTGCACCTTTTAAAATTCTAAAAACGTGTAATACGGCTGGAAATATAGCATCCATAGATTCTTTAGCTCCTTTAGTAGATCCTGGTAGGGCTATAACTAGAGTATTTCCAATAGTCCCAGCAATACTTCTTGAAAGCATTGAATAAGGAGTTCTATCTTGTCCATAAGTTCGAATCGCTTCTTCTATTCCTGGTATTCTTCTATCTAATAAAGGTAACAAGGCTTCAGGTGTTACATCTCTTTTAGATAATCCTGTTCCACCAGTATAGATCAATAGATCAAAATCCTGATTTTGATATTGAACTGCTTTTTCTTGTATTATTTTATTTTCGTCAGGAATTATTATATAATCTGAAATAGAAACGTCACATTCCTTCAGTTTTTTTATAATTGCTTTTCCTGCTTTGTCTTCTTTTTGCCCTCCTGAAATAGTATCTGAACAAACAATTACTGCAGCAGTTATGTTACTTCTAAAACGATCTTTAAAATCAGATTTCCCTCCCTTTTTCTCTAACAATTTAATTTGAAGTATTTCAATTTTTTTATCAATTGGCTTTAGCATATCGTACATGTTTAAAGCAACTACGCTAGCTCCATGCATTGCTTCTACCTCAACACCTGTTTTATAAATAGTTTTTACTGTAAAAAGAATTTTTATGTCTAGATTATTTATTTCATATTTTATTTCTGTAAATTCAATAGGTATTGGATGACAATCAGGCAATAGTTCTGGAGTTTTCTTAACCCCTAATAAGCCTGCTGCTTTACTCATTGCAAATACATTTCCTTTTGGGACCGTGTCATTTTTTATAGCCTCAATAGTATTTTGAGAACTTACTTTTACTATCGCTTGTGCTGTCGCGGTTCTTAGCGTACTACTTTTATGGGTGATATCTATCATTTTTTAACTATTTACTTTCCATTGATGGGTTTGATCTTCAAATATCTCCTTTCCAAAAACAGGAATTTTTAACTTTATCTCTTCCACTATAAACTCAATTGCTGGAAAAACTTCTTTACGCCTTTTAGAGGATACAAATACAAATAGACAGATTTCACCAGATTTCACCATGCCTAAACTATGGTATATATGCATGCATGTTAGATCAAATTTTAAAAAGGCTGCTTCCCTAATTTCATGAAATTTATGATTTGCCATATCTTCATGAGCAGTATAATCGATTGCAGCTACTTTTTTAGCATTAATTTCATCAGCACGAACCTGCCCAAGAAAAATATTATGAGCGCCAATGCTTGTCTTTACCTGATGTTTAGCTATTGAATTTGCTATAAATTCTGTTGTAATTGCGCCTTCTCTGAAGACATTTTTTAACTTATGGTTTTTCATAATTGTTTTTTTTAAAATGATTCATCACTTCAAGGGCT
Source organism: Flavobacteriaceae bacterium (assembly GCA_024232495.1). Classification (GTDB taxonomy): domain Bacteria; phylum Bacteroidota; class Bacteroidia; order Flavobacteriales; family Flavobacteriaceae; genus Marifrigoribacter. The sequence continues at coordinate 9,450 of JAAEPP010000237.1, read as the reverse complement.
CCGTTTTTTAGACTGAAAGAATCTTCAATTTTATGTTTTTGTAATATGGAGACTGCTTTTTTACTCATGATACCTGCATGACAAAAAACAATTTGCTTTTTGTTTTTATCAATTTTATGTAAATTTTGTTCTAGGTCTGCAAATGGTATTTGAATAATTTCAGGATAATTTGTTTTTTGATCTGAGTCATTACGAACATCGATCCACTGGATATTTTTTTTGGTTAGCGCTTCTTTTAAGGTTATATTATTGTTTTTTACTTCGCAGCGAATACCTTCATCAAGATTTTCAAAAATATCAGCTATATCCATCACTTTTTGAATTTCTTTTTCAGATCGACTCACTTTAATGAGATTGAATAGGTGACTTAACGAATTATAATAAAGAACTTTTCCTGAAAGTATTTCCCCTAGGTTTAGTATTATTTTGATAACTTCATTAGCCTGTAAGGATCCTATAATACCCGGTAAAACTCCTAAAACACCTATCTCTGAACAATTAGGTATTTCTTCTTGTTTGGGAGAATTTGGGAATAAACACCGATAGCTCGGACCATTATTATAATTAAAAACAGATACCTGCCCTTCAAATTTGTAAATTCCTGCGTAAACCAATGGTTTTTTGGTAATAATACAAGCATCACTCACCAAGTAACGTGTTTTGAAGTTATCAGTCCCATCTACAATAATATCATACTCTTTAAAAAAAGAGATGGCATTTTTATGGTTTAATTTTTTAGGGTATGCGTGAATAGAAATAGAAGTATTTAAATCTTCTAGACGTTTTTTTGCAGCAATTGCTTTGTTAATTCCTAACGAAGAAGATCCAAACAATATTTGTCTTTGTAAGTTAGATTCTGATACAATATCAAAATCTATAATTCCGAGTGTTCCAATTCCTGCAGCAGCAAGGTATTGTAACACGGGACAGCCTAAACCACCTGCTCCAACAACTAAAACCTTTGCCATGTTGATTTTATGTTGACCTTCTAAACCGATTTCTGAAAGAATGATATGTCTGTTGTATCTGTTCATTTTTTAACCCCCTGCAAACGGCGGTAATAGTGCTATTTCTGATGAAGTAACTTTGGTTTTATCGGTATTCAACTCGTTGTGTTGAGCAATTTTAAATTTTTTATTTTTAAGAACTTTGTGTTTTTGAAACAATATTTCTTTTAGATCGGAAATTGTAGTACAAGAAAAATTCATTTTTTCACTCCTACATCCTGTAACTTCAGCTAATAATCCAAAATATTTTATAGTGATCATCATAAATTAAAGTTTAATAATTCTAAATCCTCTGGAGTGTTAATATTTGCTGTAACCTGTTCCAGACTTTCATCAATGACTACGGTTTTTACGTTACATTTTTTTAAAGCTGTTTGTACTTTTTTTTGATTTTGGTGCAATTCTTTCTTAAAAATTACCTCACAACTTTTTTTATATAGTGCAATTAAGGGCATATTTTTTCCTTGACTTTGTAATTGTATAACCTCCGAGGCATCGTTTTTTTGATCAATTAATTTTTGTAAAACGATCGTCTTAACTAATGGTATATCGCAACTAACAATTAAATTATAATCAGTTTTAGAATACCTAAGTCCAGTATAAATTCCAGCTAATGGTCCAGTATTTTTAATTAAATCTTCATAACATTTGAAACCAAAACTCTCATAGACTTTATTATTACTTATAATTATAATATTATCAACTAAAGGACTCATTGCTTCTATGATATGTTCGACAAAAGGTTTGTTTTTATAAATAATCAAGCCTTTTTCAGTCCCCATTCTTGAACTTTTTCCGCCTGCGAGAATTATACCTGTTATGTTATTTTTAAATTTCATTTAAACATAGAACAATTTAACACAAGCAATTGCCATTACCGTAGCTAGTAAGTATCTCAAATTTTGATTATTTAATTTATTACTACCATAATAAGCTCCAAAAACTCCACCAATTAAAGCAATTGCAACCAATCCAAAAGATTGCATATTTAAATTAATTCCACTGCTTAATTGCCCGATTAATCCTCCTGCAGAATTGACCCAAATAAACAAAGCAGAAACTGCAGCGGCTTCTTTCATTTTACCCCAATGAAATAATAAAATAATTGGGCTTAAAATGATTCCGCCACCAATTCCTATTAATCCTGAAAAGAAACCAATAATACCCCCAACGACTATTCCTTGCCATAATTTAATATCTCTAATTACGTTGCTCTCTTTACCGAAAACATTTAGCATTTTTAGAATAGCAAATAGTAATAATACTGCCAATATTTTTTTATATATGGTGGTGTCCACCTCTATATAACCACCTATTATAGACATTGGAACAGAAGCAATAGCAAAACTTATAAATAGCTTTTTATTAAAATAACCTTCTTTATAGTAATAGTAAAAGGCTATAGCGGCAACGAATAGATTGAGTAATAGTGCGGTTGGTTTCATTAACTCTGGTGTCACTGAAAATAAAGCCATCAAAGCTAAATAACCACTCGCTCCTCCGTGTCCAACACTAGCATAAAAGAAAGAAACAAAAGGTAGAATCAACAAAAAAATGAATATGTTTTCTATATCCCAAATCATAAATTATAGAGCTTTTCAAGTTCCTGATCTAAATGCTTCCAGCAGCTTTTATTAATTTCATCAAAAGCACTAATTAAGTCTTTCCCATGGGATGTTAATTTTGCACCCCCACCACCAACACCACCAATACTACTCTCAGTAACGGGCTTTTTCGAAGATTTATTGACAGCATCCACAAGAGTCCAGGCTTTCTTATAAGATATTTTTAAACTTTTTGCAGCCTTTGATAACGACCCCGTTTTTTCAATGGCTTTTAATAAACGAACTCTACCTTCTCCAAGCAAAACATTATTCCCAACTTCAATCCAGATTCTACTTTTTATTTTATAATTCATATTTTTTTAATTAGGTAGGTAAATGGATTATTTGTACGGTATCTCCTTTTACATAATCGTTTATATTGCAAGGTGTGTAAACAAGGACATTTGCAGTGGCAAAAGTATGTAACATAGCAGAGCTTTGACCATCTAAAATGGTAACTTTTCCATTTTCGTGATGAGCTTTTAAAAACTGAGCACGATCTCCTTTTTTTATAAAATCACTGTCTAAGATTGCAATTCCTTTATTGATTGAAAAATTTATATTTCCCGATAACCTTTCAAGTGCAGGATGCACATAAATATAAAAATTACTCAATGCGGACGCAGGATTACCAGGAAGGGCAAAAACAGGTTTACTGTTTAACTTTCCAAAGAAAAGAGGTTTTCCTGGCTTCTGTTTTACTTTATAAAAAATTTGTTGAGTTCCTATTTCTAATAATGCTTTACCCACAAAGTCGTAATCTCCTACAGATATTCCACCGGAAATTAATACCATATCATTTTTAGAAATTATCTTTTCTAATGATTTAAGAGTTGTTTGATAATCATCTTTTATTTTACTAACGGTCACTTTAGAAAAGCCTAAAGCTTTTAAACCATTTTGTAGCATTCCAGAATTACTTTCATATATTTTTCCGTAAGTAAGTTTTTGACCAGCTTCTACTAATTCATTTCCAGTAGTAATAATTCCAATTTTAGGTTTATCATAAACAGACACTTCATAGATTCCTAAAGCGAGTAAAAATCCAATTGCAGCTGAGGTTAGTTTAGTTCCTTTTTTTAAGGCGAGTGCTCCTTCTTTTACCTGTTCCCCTAAAGGGCGAATATTTTTATTTTTTGAAATAGTATTATTAATTGAAAGATGTATTCCTTTTACAGTGACCTTTTCCTGCATAACAACAGTATTAGCAGTTTTTGGAACTGCAGAGCCTGTAAAAATTCTGACCGCTTCTCCTTTATTAAGAATAGGCTGGTATTCATCACCAGCTTTTACCTCACCAATTATTTTATAATTAGATTTATTATGAAGATTTAAAGCATAACCATCCATGGCTGATTGTCGAAAGGGCGGCATATTGATTGGCGAAAAAACATCTAGGGATAAAACATAGCCTAATGAATTGTGTACCTCTATTAATGTTTTTTTCTCGTTAGGAGTTATATTGTCTTTTACAAGTTTAAAAGCTTCTTCAACTGAAATCATCGACACATCGTTATGTTCTTGCAAATATAACGATATATTTTATCAAAAAAGATAATTAACAATATCATTTGTATTTATATGGGGACGAATTCACAACTAAAAAACCTGTTGAATAATTTATACTCTGATTTAAAAAATTAAATAAAACTTATTATTTTTTTTCAGGAATATTAAATTTATAATTTAAAAAATTTGGCTTAAAAGTTATCATAATCCAAGCCCAATTATTACTGAGTTTGCTGTTTCCGCCTTTTATAGTTTCCATTGATTCGGTAGCAAACATTTGTGAATAACCGGCATCAATTTTTATATTATTAATTTTGTAGCCTATCATTAAATCAATTTCAGCACCCAAATAATTATCAAGGTTCTGATTATTTTCATTATTAATAATTTTCGCTGAGGATGCTAAATAATGAGGAGATAGTTTTGCAGACCAATTATTTTTACTAAAACCTAAATGTAAGTAAATGTCATTTAAACCGACGTTATTCGCATGATTCCCAACATAAAAATAATCCATTAATCCATTGAATTTATGATTAGAACCAAATAAAGGCTTAAAAGATTTAATATCATTACTTGACTCATCCATATCCCTGCCAGAAAAATGTTCTCCACCAATGGTTACGTTAAAACTAGGAGAAAACACATAATTGAAATTTCCTCCAAAATAGTTTGAATCTATACTTTTGTTGTAGGACTTTCCTGTTTGAAGATAGAAAGCTGCATCTATTGAAAAATTATCACTTTTATAAGTAGTTCTCGGACCAATAGTTTGGCTGTAATCAACTTTTATATTCTCAGATGGAAGCCCTTCATTATTTATATATTGAATTCCATTATTTAAAAATAAAAAACTTAATCCAAATCTTTTAAAATCACCGTGATACCATGCATACTGAAATGCTTTGTAGCCTGCTATGTTACTATATAAATTATCAATATTAGTTTGATTATCGGCATTATAGGCAATACCTAAATCTAACTTGTGATTCGTATTAGGAGTTATTTTTAATAGCAACGCATCATGACTTCTAGCTTGTTGCGCCCATCCTGAACTACCAAAAATTCTTTGATCATCATAAGCAATTTCTTGCCTACCTATTTTTAGTCTAATTTTATCAGAAATAATACCCTCTGCCCAAGCTTCATGAAATGCAATAGATTTATCATTTGAAGCTAATGTACTTACATCTCCCCATACTCTGACGTTTTGTAGAATTACTTTAAAAACCATTTTTGAATTTTTAAAATCGAAATTAATTCGTGTCCGTTGAGAAATGAAATTACCCGCTGCATCTCCATCAGATCTTAAGCTAGCAAAGCCGTATCTGTTCTCATATCTTGGCCTTAATTCACCCGATAAATTAAATTCTTGTGCAACTAGTGGCATTGCAAATAGCGTTGAAAGAATTAATAATAAAAATTGTTTTTTCATGACTTTATTATTTATTTGGAATAATATTTATTTTTTTGCTAAGTAACTAAAAAAATGAATAATGTTTTTAATAAATATCACCTTCATAATAGTCCCAACTCTTTCCAGCGAGAGCTTTTATTTTGCTATTATTGTTATAAAAATTGGCTTATTACACTAATTTACAACATAAAATTAGTTCGACACTTTTAAAAAAATAACAGTATTATATATTGTCAAATTTAATTTGAATATTAAAGTGAAAATATGATATATATCACATTTTGAGTAATTAAATACTACATATTCATATATTTGCAACCCTTAATTTTTGTAATACGATATTATGACACGAACAGGAAGAATTGAATTAATGGCACCAGCTGGTAGTTTTGAATCATTACAAGCAGCCATCACTAATGGCGCGGATTCTGTGTATTTTGGAGTGGATCAATTAAATATGCGTGCTAGAGCTAGTATAAATTTTACAATTGAAGATTTACCTGAGATTGTTAAAAGATGTGAGGAAAGAAAAGTTAGAACCTATTTAACGTTAAACACCATTATTTATGATCACGATTTAACGATCATAAAGACACTATTAGATGCTGCAAAGGCTGCAAGAATTACAGCAGTAATTGTTATGGACCAGGCAGTAATATCTTATGCTCGACAAATCGGGATGGAAATTCATATATCCACTCAAATTAACATTACCAATATAGAAACAGTCAAGTTTTATGCTATGTTTGCGGATACTATGGTTATGAGTAGAGAATTAAGTTTACGACAAGTTAAAAAGATTACCGATCAAATAGATAAAGAAAATATTACAGGACCTGCTGGGAACGTAGTTGAAATAGAAATATTTGGACATGGTGCACTTTGTATGGCAGTTTCTGGAAAGTGTTACATGAGCTTGCACTCACATAATTCTTCTGCAAATAGAGGTGCTTGTAAGCAAAATTGCAGAAAGAAATACACGGTTATTGATCAAGATACAGGGAACGAAATGGAATTAGATAACGAGTATATCATGTCTCCAAAAGACTTATGTACCTTAGATTTTTTAGATCAAGTGATCGACTCTGGTATCAAAGTTTTAAAAATTGAAGGTAGAGGTAGAGCTCCAGAATATGTTGCTAAAGTGATTAAGACCTATCGAGAGGCAATTGATGCTTATTACGAAGGAAATTTTAACCAAGAACGTGTTGAAAATTGGATGACTGAATTAAAGAAAGTATACAATCGTGGTTTTTGGAGTGGTTATTATTTAGGTCAGAAAATGGGAGAGTGGAGTAATGTTGATGGAAGTAAAGCAACTCAAAAGAAAGTTTATTTAGGGAAAGGGATGCATTTCTTTCCGAAGCCTAGTATTGGCGAGTTTAAAATTGAAGCTTTCGATTTATCTATTGGAGATTCGATATTAATTACAGGACCTACTACTGGAGTGGAAGAATTTGAGCTGACTGAAATGATGGTAAATGATGAGCGTTTAGATAAAGCTGTAAAAGGCGACTCTGTAACGATTCCTTTAAAATTTAGAATTCGTCCATCAGACAAGCTTTATAAAATTGTTCAAAACTCACAACCAACACTTTAAAGTATGGTTGTAATTACTCTACAAAGGGAAAAATGTATTGGCTGTAATTACTGTGTTGAATTTGCACCTGCTCAATTTCAAATGTCCAAAAAGGATGGAAAAACAGTATTACTAAAATCTATCAATAAAAAAGGATTTCACACTATTAAATCTCGGGATCACTCTATTTTTGACGCTAATATCAAAGCGATGGAGGCGTGCCCTGTGAAAATTATTAAAACAAAATTAGTTTAAAAAAAGTTGATTTTTTAATGATTAACTAATTATAGCTCCATTAAAAACCTTCTCGTCATCGGGATTTAAAAACACCAATTTACCATCGGGAGTTTCCGTCATTAAGATCATTCCTTCACTTTCAACACCCCTAAGTGCTCTTGGAGCTAAGTTGACCAATACCGTTACTTTTTTACCGACTACTTCTTCTGGAGAAAAACTTTCGGCTATACCAGAAACAATGGTACGAATATCCATTCCGGTATCCACTTTAAGAATCAGTAATTTTTTAGTTTTAGCCATTTTTTCGGCTTCTAAAATAGTACCAACTCGCATATCTAATTTGGTAAAATCGTCAAATTGAATTGTGTTTTTTTGTGGGTCTGGACTTCCATTCATCATTTCGTTTGATTTTTTAGTAGCTTCTAATTTGTCTAATTGCTGTTGTACTTGCCCATCTTCAATTTTACTGAAAAGCAAATCGCCTTTTCCTATTTGATGTGCTGGAGGGATTAAAATATCTTTGATATAAATATCGTTCCATGCAGATTCTGAATCAAGTTCAGAAAAACATAACATATTCTTTAATTTAGTTGAAGTAAACGGTAAAAACGGCTCGCTTAAAACAGCCAATGCAGCTGCAATCTGAAGCGAAACATACATAATAGTTTTTGTTCTTTCTTCGTCTGTTTTAACTTTTTTCCAAGGTTCTTCATCTGCTAGGTATTTATTACCCAATCGTGCTACATTCATTAACTCGGCTTGAGCCTCTCTAAATCGGTAACGCTCTAACGAGCTTTCTATCACTTTAGGATAGGCTTTTAATTCGGATAAAGTTTTAATATCTATTTCCGATAAATCAGCGGGTTTTGGAACAATACCGTTGTAATATTTATTAGTTAAAACCACAACACGGTTGATGAAGTTTCCGAAGATAGCTACCAATTCATTATTATTTCTAGCTTGAAAATCTGCCCAAGTAAAATCGTTGTCTTTGGTTTCTGGTGCGTTTGCTGTTAAAACATAGCGCAATACGTCTTGCTGATTTGGAAAATCTTGTAAATACTCATGCAACCATACCGCCCAGTTTTTGCTGGTTGAAATTTTATTGCCTTCCAGATTTAAAAACTCGTTGGCAGGTACATTCTCTGGTAAGATATACGAGCCTTCAGCCTTTAACATACTCGGAAAAATAATACAGTGAAAAACAATATTATCTTTTCCGATAAAATGAAGCATTTTGGTGTCTTTATCCTTCCAATAAGGTTCCCAATCTTTTCCTTCTTTTTCTGCCCATTCTTTAGTCGCTGAAATGTAACCGATAGGAGCATCAAACCATACGTATAATACTTTTCCATCGGCACCTTCTACCGGCACAGGGATTCCCCAATCCAAATCTCGTGTAACTGCTCTAGGTCGTAAACCATCATCGATCCAGGATTTACATTGTCCATAAACATTCGATTTCCAATCTTTTTTATGCCCTTCAACAATCCATTCCTTAAGCCAAGGTTCGTATTGGTCTAAAGGTAAAAACCAATGTTTGGTTTCTTTTAATGCAGGGGTGTTTCCAGTAATAGAAGATTTTGGATTAATTAAATCGGTTGCGTTATGAGAAGTTCCACAACTTTCGCATTGATCACCATAACTTTCTTCAAAACCACATTTTGGACAAGTACCTACAATAAATCGGTCTGCTAAAAACTGGTTGGCTTTTTGATCGTAAAACTGCTCGGTAGTTTGTTCTATAAATTTTCCCTTTTCGTATAATTTTTTAAAAAAATCGGAAGCGGTATCGTGATGTATTTTTGCAGAAGTACGCGAATAATTATCGAAGGTAATCCCAAACTCCTGAAACGATTCTTTAATAATAGTATGGTATTTATTTACCACTTGTTGTGGTGTAATACCTTCCTTTTTAGCCTTTATTGTAATAGGAACTCCATGTTCATCGCTTCCACAAACAAAAGCTACATCATTGCCTTGTAATCGTTGAAAACGAGAATAAATATCTGCAGGAACGTAAACGCCTGCTAAATGTCCTATATGGACTGGACCGTTAGTATAAGGCAACGCTGCCGTTATGGTAAACCGTTTTGG
>JAAEPP010000236.1 GCA_024232495.1 Flavobacteriaceae bacterium | reverse complement strand
GTCAACGTACTAAGAATAACTCCAGAACAAGAAAAGGTAAACGTAAAACTGTTGCTAACAAGAAAAAAGCAACTAAATAAACACTAGAGATATGGCAAAGGCAAAAACTAGTACAAAAAAGCGTAAAGTTAATGTTGAAGCAGTGGGTCAAGCTCACGTTACAGCTTCATTTAACAACATTATCATTTCGTTGACAAATAAAAAGGGAGATGTGATCTCTTGGTCGTCAGCTGGAAAAATGGGTTTTAGGGGTTCTAAAAAGAATACACCTTATGCAGCCCAATTAGCAGCAGAAGATTGTGCAGCAACTGCACACGCAGAAGGTTTACGTAAAGTAAAAGTATATGTGAAAGGTCCAGGAAATGGTAGAGAATCTGCCATAAGATCAATACATAATGCGGGAATTGAAGTAACTGAAATTATTGATGTTACACCAATGCCACACAATGGATGTAGACCTCCTAAAAGAAGAAGAGTTTAATTTTGTAATTACAGAATTAAAAATTTAATAATTAGTATAAACTGAAGGGTATAAATTCTCAAAGGATAAGCATAAGACCTTAATTTGAAAATTCCTTCAAAATAATTTAAAAATGGCAAGATATACTGGTCCAAAAACAAAAATTGCTCGTAAGTTTGGTGAAGCAATTTTCGGAGATGACAAAAACTTCGAAAAAAGAAATTACCCTCCTGGGCAACACGGTAATAACCGTCGTAGAGGAAAAAAATCTGAATACGCAATTCAATTAGCTGAAAAGCAAAAAGCTAAATATACTTATGGTATTTTAGAGCGTCAATTTAGAAATATGTTTAAAAGAGCAACTGCTTCCAAAGGAATTACTGGTGAAGTACTGCTACAATTATGTGAATCTCGTCTAGATAATGTGGTTTTCCGTATGGGAATTGCCCCTAGTCGTAGTGCAGCAAGACAATTAGTTTCTCACCGTCATATTTTAGTAAATGGAGAAAAAGTTAATATTCCATCAT
>JAAEPP010000235.1 GCA_024232495.1 Flavobacteriaceae bacterium | reverse complement strand
ATTTCCTTATTCTAACCTTCAAGTTTCCTGCTATATTCTTTGAATGATATTTTGCAAGTGGCTCTAGATAAAAACTTGAATTACTCTTAAATGCATGACAAGACATATAGCCATATTGTTGTGCTCCAATACCCGGTGGCATTACAAATAAAACAGTCCAAAAAAAGAAAAAAAGGTATCATGGTTTAATCTTGGCTCTTGATCAAAGTTTTCTCAAAATGAATGGTTTCAATTATAGGTTTTCTACTCTAGACTGTCCATGAAGCACTGTAAAGCTTGAAAAGGCTTGAAAAATTTCCAATTGCAATTCCAAATTTTCAATTCAAATAGGCTTTACACCAATTTAGGGAGCCATTTAGGGCTTAAATATAGACTTTAAATGAAAACAAACCTTATTTCCTTCATTTTCCTTCAAAAAAGCTGTTTTTCTTTTATGAGGAAATTGCTCTCTCAGTGGAAGCACTGTTAAAAATCAAGTTGGTTTTCATCATTTTTGAGTAAAATCGGTTGGTGTAAAAATTAAAAATTTCTTCAAAAACGCTTATTTCTTGCCAATTCTTACCACAAACTATAGCATTTATACGGATTCATAGATTTTATGGAGTTTCAACGAATTCAAACGAGATTTTCTAGGGATTTATCGAGTTTAAAGCATCTTCAGACTTTATGGAATGTCTGGAATGCTCAGTGCTTTCACCCTTAGATCTTTACTCGCTATACCAAAGAAAACTTTCCTTAGACTTTCCTTCCTTCTCTTCAATTTCCTTATTCTAACCTTCAAGTTTCCTGCTATATTCTTTGAATGATATTTTGCAAATTGCTCCACATAAAAACTTGAATTACTCTTAAATGTATGATAAGTCATATAGCCATATTTTTTTGCTCCAATACCCGGTGGCATTACAAATAAAAAAGGTCAAAAAAATCAAAAAGGTAACATGGTTTAATTTTGCATCTTGATCAAAGTTTTCTCAAAATGAATGGTTTCAATTATAGGTTTTCTACTCTAGACTGTTTATGAAGCACTGTAAAACTTGAAAAGGCTTGGAAAATTTTCAACTACAATTCCAAATTTTCAATTCAAATTGGCTTTACACCAATTTAGGAAGCCATTTATGGCTTATATATAGGGTTTGAATAGCAACAAACTTTATTTCCTTCATTTTCCTTCGAAAAAGCTGTTTTTCTTGTATGAGGAAAGTGCTCTTTCAGTGGAAGCACTGTTAAAACTCAAGTTGGT
>JAAEPP010000234.1 GCA_024232495.1 Flavobacteriaceae bacterium | reverse complement strand
TGTAGGTCAGTGGATGCGAATGGCAGATAGAGAGCAAGGTAAATTGGTCGTAGACTCTATTCAACCTTTAAATTTAAGGTCACTGTATCAAGTCGCAAATATGGCTTTTGTGATACCAGAAATGGTAATGTCTGGAGAATACGGTGTTGTAAAGGCCCCGAAAGAGGAACCTACCAATATGAATGCTATAATACTAGAGGTAAGTTCTAACCAGGAAACTAAAACTGTAGACATACTTGGAGGAATAGGAAATACCAGAAGTCCAATTTCTGTTGAATTAGCTGGCTTAAAAGTTTTTATCACCTACGGTTCTAAGGAATATCAATTGCCATTTAGTATAACTTTAAACGATTTTATAGCAGACAAATACCCAGGAACAGAAAAAAATTATTCCGCGTTTAAAAGTAAAGTTACCGTCAATAAAAGTGATTCCGACTTTTACGATTATGAAATATTTATGAATCACATTCTAGATGAACAGGGGTATCGTTTTTTTCAATCCTCGTTTGATGGAGATGAAAAAGGAACCATTTTATCTGTGAATCACGATTTTTGGGGTACATGGATTACCTATATAGGATATACACTGTTGTACTTAGCAATGCTTGCTATTTTATTTGATAAAAATACCCGATTTGCTAGTTTAAGAAAGATGCTTGAGAAAATTAAGAAAAAGAAAGGTGTCATTACAACAACTCTAATTTTATTTATTTCTTTTTCAAGTTTTTCTCAAAATACCACTAATCACAAAATAAAAATTTCAAAAGAAAAAATAGACTCCATAATAGTTGCTAATTCTGTTTCAAAAGAACATGCAGCAAATTTTGCGACATTGGTTGTCCAAGACAACGGACGTATGAAACCCATTAATACGTTCGCTAGTGAATTATTAAGAAAAATAAGTAGAAAGAATAGCTATGCTGGGCTCGACGCCAATCAAGTATTTTTATCGATGACCGAATTTCCAAGCCTATGGCTTGAAGCACCCATAATGTCCTTAAAATGGCAAAATGATAGCATTAGAGAAATACTCGAAGTAAAAGATGCAAAACATTTTTCGCTTATGGATCTCATTGATAATAATGGAAACAACAAGCTAGGACCCTATATAGAGGAAGCCTCAAAAACCATTAATAAAAATCAGTTTCAAAAGGATTTCATGAAGGCTTATGAAAACTTTTATTTATTGAATGAAGCATTAGGAGGCAGTATCCTTAAAATATTTCCAATACCTGAGGATGAAAATAATAGATGGGTATCCTATCCAGAACT
>JAAEPP010000233.1 GCA_024232495.1 Flavobacteriaceae bacterium | reverse complement strand
CCCAAACCCCAAACCCCAAACCCCAAACCCCAAACCCCTTTGCATTAGTATTTCAAAACCTTGAAGGAAAAGATTTAACGGATTTTAAAAGAATTAAATTTGGATTTAAAGAGGATTTAGGATTAAATTCAATTAATAAGCCAGTCTAAAGAAACCGAGGTGTAGACAATCGCCGTTATTATCCATTGGTATTCCGGCACAACTAGCATGACAAGGAGAATTGTATCTGTTTCCGTCAAGACCGCATACTGGATTCAAAATATAAGGACAGTTGCAGGATGATCCACATTGACCTTGATACTGAATACCGACTCCACTACATCTAGCTTCACAGAAGTTTCTGTAAGTAACTCCATCAGAACCGCAAATTTGTTCAACGATATTTCCACAATTGCATTCAGGTCTGCAGGAATCTTCATGAGCAACGACAGCACCAGCACAACCAGCTTCACAAGAGTTATTGTAAGTTACTCCATCATTTCCGCAAACAAGAAGAATTGTTCTTGGGCATGAAAGGCACTTGTTGCAAATTCCATTGTAGAGAGTCTTAACACCAATTTTTCTCGCATAACATGCATTTCTATATGTTCGATTATCACCACCACAGATAGGTTTTTTTCCTTTGATAGAACAGATATCGCAGAAGGAGATTGAGAGTAAAGCAAAGAGCGCTAGAGTTTTGACAATCATTTATGTAAATTTATAAACAAATTTAATTTGGTTTTTTATTGCTTAAATAATAAATAGAGGATTAAATTAGTTAAAGGCTATTAATAGTAAAGGAGGGAGGGAGTAGTCTTCAAGGTGTTTGGTAATTAACCAACTGTAATGTTCGTGATCGATTTGTTAAAAGGTTTGAAGAGATTAGAGATCTCTCGTAAAAAAGTAGACAGAAGATAGAACTATTTAATCATTAAAGGAAAAGGCTAAGTAGATTTTGTTGGTTCCCTTCTTAGATTTGAAAATATGAATTGGTTATTAATCTTGAATGGTTTGTATGTTTTTCTCAAACTATGTTGTCTAGTAATGCTAATCTAGGTTTTTAAGCTTTGTTGAATAGAATCAGTTAAATGATCCCAATTTCTAAATGATAGTATCTATTGAAGCTTTAAGTGTTTCTTGAATGAAAGAATAAAATATAAATTATAAATTTCCACTTTAATCAAATTTAAATCAAAACTAAAGGAGGTAATTTATAATGATAAAGGAAATAATTTTCGTTTTATGTGCTCTAATGGGTCAAATCGGATCAATCTATTCAGATTGCAAGATGTGCAGAGTCTTGAAAGGAGAGAGGATCGTATGTGGAGCTGATGGAAATACTTATTTAAACAGGTGCTATATGAGATGCAATGGAGTCGAAAAAGCTTACAAAGGAAAATGTGAAAATTGCAGTTGCACAAAATATTTCAAGCCAGTTTGTGCGCAGAGTGGAACCACTTTTATGAATGCTTGCGAGGCCAACTGTAGAAACGACTCAGTTGCCCATTCAGGTAAATGCAGAGGACAAAAATGCAGATGTGGCGATGAGTACAGCCCAGTTTGTGGAGCTAACGGTAGAACTTATCAAAATGAATGTAAAGCCAGATGTTAGGGAGTAAATAAGGAATACAGTGGAGTTTGTGAAATGTGTTTAGGCGGTTACTGCAGATCCAATAACTCCTTAAACGTAGGCCTCCATTCTCATGAGCACGGTCGTTACGTGCATTACGGTTTCTACAATTAATTTGAATGTTTGTATTAATAAACTTAGTAATTTTAAAAATAAATTTCCAATTTAAATCGGTGGGGTTTTATTTACCTGAACCTTTATAATTAATAATATGAAAATAGCAGTCCTTATCGCAATTTCCCTGGCCTTATTTACAACCGCCAGAGCTAATCTCTGTACGTTCTGTATGAAGGAATATTTCAAAACAGGGGAACCTGTTTGTGGAAGAAACGGAGTGACCTACCAAAATAACTGTTACGCTTGGTGTAACAAAGCAAAGGTTGAACATGCTGGTGCTTGTAACGAAAACAATAATCCTTGTGGATGTCCTGGAGAATACAGACCTGTTTGTGATTTCATGGGAGAGACCTATAACAACGAATGCATTTCCAGATGCTACGGAAGAGATAACGCTAACTCCGATTTCTGCTTCTTGACCAATCTCAGTGAAAACAGATCCAACTCTCATTTCCCTGATATAGAAGGTGTTCCTCTTGAACTCACCGTCGAACCTAATGAGAGAAATCAAACCCCTGTTATCAATAATAGCGAAGACTCCAAGAAGATAAAGAATAAATTTGGTTTCGATAAAATCGATAAGTATAATGACAGATGGAGCGATGACTACATCGGACTTTTCGATTTACAAGCAGCCAATAGTGGTCAAATTAACTAATCTTTCAAATTTAAATCCAATTTTTAATCAATTTAAAAGAGGTTTGTTTTAATTTTTAATCTTAATTACTCAATATTTCAAATATTTCCTCTTTCGTCTTCTCTCTGAATCTAACCTGTAAAGATAAGACTTTGTCGAGATACCGCTTGATCTCTTTATTGTCAAGGTTCAAAGATTCCTTCAGTTCTTTCCCGTTTATTAAAGGTTTTTCTTTAAAAAATTCACCAAGTCCATTTTGGTCCAAAATCTGTTCGATTCGAATTTATTTGAATTTTTCTTGTTTTAGGCAAATTTCGAAGACCTTGGCAACTACTCTCCAAATTCCTTTGGTATTATACTACCATAGAGCAAAATCCTCAGTTTTAAGATTATTAGTCTAAAAGAGTCTTTCTAGTTCAACGAGGGATTTCTGAACCTTCGCACTTAATTCAGCCAATTTCTTTGGTAACTTAAGATGAATTTTAAAAATCTTATAACCAGATGTTTTTTTACAGTTAAATTTATCAAGATTGATATTAACAAATCTCAAAGAGATCACTGAAATATACACAACCAACTCTATATCTTCTTTGATAAAATCTTTCCCAACATAAGGCAATGCACTATCAATGCTTTCCAATAATTCATTTCTTTTTTTTCCAATTTCCATTACTAAATCATAGCCTGATATGAATGATTTATCTTTGGAATCTATTTTCAAGATCAAAGAGAGATAGCTTGTGTTGTATAAATAAAATATAAACAAAACAGGTTTTTTAGAGTTTTTATTCCTGAAGTTTGAGAGAAATTCCTTGCCTATTCTTTCCAGACTGATTTTCTTAACGAAAGAGTCTTTTATCTCGAGATTGTTGTTTATTATCTGATATGCTATAGGATCAATCTAGAAATCAAGTCTCGAAGCAAATCTAAAACCTCTTAGTATTCTCAGAGGATCGTCTATAAAAGTTTGATAAGGATCTAAAGGTGTTCTCATAATTTTATTTTGCATGTCTTCGAGGCCTTTCGAAGTGAAATCTTCTATTTTTTCTGTATTAATGTTGAAGAAGAGAGAATTGACTGTGAAATCTCTTCTAAAGGCATCTTCCTTAGGAGTACCGATTTTTTATGTTGGTATTCTTGAATGCTCCGTGTATTCCTCTCCTCTCAGATTCACAAAGTCAATCCATTGACCAAATAATTTTATAGTTGCGGTCTCAAGATGCTTGGACTATTATGGATTAGATTTAATGACTCCAAAACCATGGACCTCAATTTTTTTCTACAAAAGAAACTCATGAAACAAGTTAATGAATTGTTGTCCCATCATCTTATCCAAAGCAATATCTATATCATGAGAATCGAATCCCAATAATTTGTCTCTGACCCAACCACCAGCAACTCTCAGAGTAAGGTCTAATTTCTTGACTTTTAAAAACTCCATTAAAATACGGAAAATTTGAGTTTCAACCTGAGTATATTTAATCATTTCTTAAATTTTATTTTTAGTGATAAATTTTCAGTTAAATTATTTTTTAATTGGTTTTTCTGATTCGACAAAGTTTCTATAAGAAAGACACTCGAAAGTCATTTTTTAAAAGTGGACTTGTGAAGCTCCTGTTTCAGTTATCACTCTTAAATATACATTGTGATATCCTTTTGAAAGTGGAAACACATGAAATTCGTTATAAGTGGTTGGATGGCTTAAACTCCCTGTTAGGTTATCACTCTCGAAAATGATCTTTTCACTCTAACCAAAGATCTTCACGTATTGGAATTTAAAAGAGTAATAATTTTCGGAGTAAACATAAGCTTCTAAATGACAGTAATAAATTCTCGGCATTCTAATCTTGAATTCTATGTTGTTTGTGATCTAAGCTCCAAAATATTCTCCGTAAGGAATTACAAACGGAATGTAATTTCTATCGAATGATTTAAGATCATAATCATAATAATTATTCAATTTCATGAATTTTCCTTTTTCTTTCAAAAAACTATAAGTATTGTTGAATCCTTACATCGTATCATCAAGTATTCTTGTTAATGAATGAGTTTTTATCTTGCTATTTTTTGCGAGTGTATTTATTTGGTGATAGAAATTTTCCAGATTGATTTTAATCTCCTTAACTAACTATTTGATCCCTTTCTCTATTTTTTGATTATTTTCATAATACTTGTTCAAAGGCATGAGGTAGTTATTGAGGTCCATTATTTCTTTCTCAACTTCATTAAACATACTAGAAGTTTAAATAATCTAAAAAGGCTCGAATGGAAATTTGTACAGATTCTCTAAACTATCCTCAAGATCATCGAGAGTGAATAATTTTAGTTTAAACGGACTTAGATTATTCAAGTCCATGATATTACCTTGCAAAGTGTTTATCTCATCAAGCATTCTTAGATTTTTATTATGAATGATTTCTTTAGCCTTTACTGAGAAGGTATCATGTTGTTAAGAAGAGTCATCTATATTTTTAACAATGATCTGAGTATAATTATGATTCGTTAAATACTCAATCCTACTTCTAGTCTTGACATAAAAAAACACCACCATTATATCTACTACTGTTAATACAAACATTATAGAACATAACAGCTTCCTTAACATACTCGATTCGTCTCTCTTAACTTTCATATCGTCTGGAACAACGCTGTAGATAAAAAAATCCTTAGTCAATGGTCTCACCTGACTTTTATTCATATCTTTCATTAACATTATTTAAAAAAATCGTTAAATAAATAAATCAATCTAATTAGCCTTGTAGCCCCCAAATACTAATGACTATTATCATTTTATCTGATTCTTCTTCGATGTTTAAAAATCCATCTGTATTCGTATCCCATACGCAAGTCCCAGACATCGAAATTCCTAAATTTCCTTTCTCGAATAGTGTTGTGTTCACAATGAATTTATCATTCGTATTAAGTGTATTAACATATTAACAAACTTCATTAGAAATTAACTTTGCTTTT
>JAAEPP010000232.1 GCA_024232495.1 Flavobacteriaceae bacterium | reverse complement strand
TTAAATTACATTAGAGGAGGTTCATATTTACACAGAAATGTATCATTGCTGGTTGGAAGAATGTATCTAATGTGTTGCTTGGACGGGGAACCAGAAAAAAGACATGGTCTTATCTAGTCTGGAGACCCTAGGCAACATTTTAAATAAATTCACTGTTGACTAAACTAAATAAGAAAGAGAGAGAAAAAAAATAGATAAAGAAAGAAAACATAAATAAATAAAGTTTAAGAGAGGGCAGACTATTTACATCTAGAATTATCTTAAAAAAACTAATGGAAACAAAATAACATACAATTATGTACAGAGATAGGGTTAAAATATAGACTTAGAAAATGTATATTTACATAATTGCACACACATATATACTTTTGGTGTATTTAATATAGATTCTGATTATACAAATAATCAGAGGAATTTACAGTACTGCTTCCTTAACATATGGTAAGCAGACAGAATTTTTATATTTTGCTTTGAACTGCTTGACTTTGGTAATATTTTTAAGATTATTGTCAAGTTTGTTCCATAGTTTGGCTCCTTGTATTTTTGTAGCTGATGCAGTTATGTTTGTCTTATGGTCAGCTATTCTAATCAAATTTTTACCATTTCTAGTATTTCTGTTATGATTGCTAGCAAGGGTTTCAAAGTAACCATCAAATACAGGTGGTAAACTATTTGAGAAGTAGTTGTGTACAAAAGCCAATATTTCTTGATTAGCTATGTCTTTGACTAATAGAAGTTTAAATTCATCATGAAGTTCATTTGTTGGGAAACGAGGTTCCTTACCTGAAATAACTTTAAGTAGTTGGTTCTGTAGGGTTTGTATTCTTTGCATTTTAGTTTGGCATGCCTGGCCATAGACAGTAATTCCATATTTAATTCTTGAATAGACTAGGGCATAATAGATAGTTTTTATATTGTCTTCAGTGAGATATTTTCGAATATTATAGAAAATGTGGAACAATCTCTTCAATTTACTACAAATTTCATTTATGTGTTGATTCCATGTTAGGTTTTCATCCAGTGTTACACCTAGGAATTTTATATGAGATGTTCTCAATATCTTTTGATTTAGAAAATCAATATGCTCAGGTATATTAGGAATCACCTTTTTGCTTGATTTAAATAAAGTAAAAGAAGATTTATCAGTATTTAAGGTTAATTTATTTGCTTTGAACCAGTTTGTAAGTTCAGTCATAATTACCTTACCTGTTAAGATAACCTCATCAATTGAGTTAGTATGAAAGAATATGGTGGTGTCATCTGCAAATAGTCTAATTTTGCCATTTGAGCAGCAATTTGGTAGGTCATTTATAAATAAGAGGAAGAATAAGGGACCAAGAACTGATCCTTGTGGTACCCCACATGATATAGGACGAGTTTGTGATTTGCACTTATCAAGGTGAACATATTGATTACGGTTACTTAAGTAGCTTTTAAAAAGTGCAAGTGCATGTCCTCGTATGCCATAATGCTCTAGTTTATCTAATAGGATTTGATGGTTAACAGTATCAAATGCTTTTGATAAATCAATAAATATTCCACATGTCATTTGACCTTTACCAATAGATAATCTAATTTGGTCTATTAGTTCAATGAGGGCATGTTCAGTTGAATGATTTTTTCTGAAGCCGTATTGATATTTGTAGAGTAATTTGGATTTGTCTATATATTTGATTAATCTGGAGTATAAAATTTTCTCAAATATTTTGTTTATAGGACTCAGAACAGATATTGGTCTATAGTTATTGATGGAAGTCGGAGATCCTTTTTTGAATATTGGGATAACTTTTGCTACTTTCAGTGCATCTGGAAAGACACCTGATTTCATCGAGAGATTAAATATTTTTTCAAGCACAGGGGCTATCAAGGTTGCCGATAATTTGATGAATTTGGTAGGAAAATTATCATGACCTAAAGAGTTTGAATTTTTCAAGGATTTGATAGTCCTTAATATTTCTTTTACCGATGTAGGTCTCAAATACATGGAGTGAGTGACAGGTGCTCCAAGGTAGTTTTTAAACTGGGAATCATTTGTCGGAAAGTTCTTGGCTAGGTTTCCCCCTATCTCACTGAAGAAATTATTGAAGGATTCAGTGATATTTTGAGGTTCTGTTAAGTTTACTCCATTTAAGTTAAGGCTTTCAATCTTACTATGTTTGACTTTTTTGTTGTTTAGTATTTTACCAAAAGTATTCCATAGATTTTTACTAATATTATTATGGTCACTTATAATTTTTCTATAGTATAAGGCTTCAGCCCTTTTAATAATTTCACCAGTCTTGTTTCTAAATCTTTTCCAAATAGATTCATTTAGATCACTAGGGTTATCTAGGTATTTTTTGTATAATCTGTTTCTATGCTTGATACTGATTTTGATACCTCTAGTTATAAATGGTTTGCTTTTGAATGCTTTTCTCGAAATTCTTACATATGGAAAATATTTGTCAAACAAGTTTTGGTAGTTAGTTGTGAAAGTGTTATAGGAGGAGTTGACCTCTGTCACTTCGTTAGGGCTAATAAGTGATGGCTCAGACACACTGTTTTCTATGAATTTATCAATGTTTGTTTGGGTAAAAAGCCTGATAAAGGGCCTATCTTTTATAGATGTGGTCTTTATGTCTATGAAAGAGAAGTTGGGGAGATGGTCAGATAGATCAGTTATAAGATTACCAGATGAACATTTATTTTGAATGAATTTTTTGGGGGTTTTGATAAAAATATGATCTAAGAGGGTAGCAGAGTGGTATGTTATACGTGTTGGTAATGTGATACAGGGAATAAAGTTATTTTCAAAGTAGTTGCTGAGATAGCAGTTTACTTTAGGGTCATTTTCCTTAATCAGGTCTATGTTGAAGTCACCTAGAATGATGGCTAGAGTATCATTATTTATGTTACTAAGGGAATTTTTTAAGGCATTGTTGAAATGATCAATTTCTCCTTTAGGGTGTCTGTAGATCCCCCCTAGGATAATTTTTTGATTATTAATTTTACAGCTTAGCCATTTGTTTTCGATTATGCATTTGGTGCATGCACAATTATTTTTAAGGTTAAAGTCATTACTAGAGTCAATTTCAGTTATCTGGCTAAATTTGTCTTTCTTAAGTATAATAGCAACTCCACCTTTTGCTGTGGTGGGATTATCAATAAAAATATGGAATTCTGGGAATTCTTTGTCAATTATACCTATATTTGTATATCTTATTTCTGTCAAGCATATAATATCAAATTCAAACTTTAGGCATTTTAGATAGACAGAGAGCTCAACACCTTTTTTGCTAAAACTTTCTATATTTACATGAAAGATTTTAAGGCTGTTTGGGTCATGTTTTCGGGTTATATTGGGAATGCTATCTTCATCAAAATAACCACAAGTGTAGTTATTCTTGGAAAACCCATTTACATGCTTTCTCATGTTTTTGGAGAAGTTATTTAATTCAAGGGCTTCCAGAACTTTGCTCCTTCTAGATTGAACTAGTTGAGATAGAGTAAACTGGGAACACACATGAAATGGGAGTAATTTACTT
>JAAEPP010000231.1 GCA_024232495.1 Flavobacteriaceae bacterium | reverse complement strand
GGCTAAATTTGGCCAAATTCGGCCATTTTTCGGTAAATACCCGAATTTTGTAAAATTTTAGCCGAATTTTTCATAGCCGAATTTTCAAAATAGCCGAATTTATTGAAAATTCGGCTATTTTTCGGCTAATTTTCGGCTATTTTTCGGCTAACTTTCGGCTATTTTGATTAGCCGAATGTTCTCATCATGTTCTAATCTGTTCAGGTCTCTTGAGGCTTGCTGGTGTTGCTTGAGAACAAAAGCGCCAAATGGTTTTTACTAAATTGAATAGAGGAAATTTTGTTTACTAT
Organism: Flavobacteriaceae bacterium; assembly: GCA_024232495.1. Classification (GTDB taxonomy): domain Bacteria; phylum Bacteroidota; class Bacteroidia; order Flavobacteriales; family Flavobacteriaceae; genus Marifrigoribacter. The sequence continues at coordinate 834 of JAAEPP010000231.1, read as the reverse complement.
GGGAGCTTATGTGAATAAAAAAGAAAGTCCCACGAGTGCATGCGTTTATGTTTAGAAGGTTTACCTTTAAAGAAATAAATTTGCCAAATCAACATACAACTTTAGTCGCTGCGCAAGAGACGTCCATCATGAATTTCCATAAAAAGCATTCTGTAAGAAACCATCTGCAGGCCAATAAGAGACTCCTCTTATAAGAAAGAATTTAGGAGAAAACTCGGAAGGTGACTGGCTGTGTTGTTTGACCAGTATGCAATGTAATCATTTTTTTAAGAAACTATCGACTATGGATTTAAGAAATTTTTTTCCATCACTGCGTTAAATGAATTGATATAGAGAAGTAAGAATAAATGCAAATTTCATTGTGAAAAGCTAAAATATCTTATCATATGTAAACTAAACTGAGCTAGAAACAAAACCAAATACCTTACAAGTTAATGCTCTCGTGCGATAGCATGTGTGGCAGTTTGTTTTCTCGTTAGGAAAGATATGAAAAGATTCTTAACTTTTTGGTTCACACCAAATCTCCTACCAAAGCTTCTTAAGTTTTGAAAATCAAGCCCTACCGTTTCTTATCCGCGGTTTCTTATAAAAATTGAGTAAACGCAACTGAAGTCAACCTTGGTCTTAGAAGAAAAAGAACTACAATACGAATACATTTCACTTTATTTTTGCGTTTAAAAAGTTTTTTTGATATAACTAGCCATAGCAGCTAGCGATCAACAAAACGTGCAAATAGTGCGCAAGGGGATTGTTTATAAAGCAAATCCAACTTACGCGGGGAATAAAACACTGGAAGCTTTTTTCCAACCAATATTTTCTATTCAGTTATTGTTT
>JAAEPP010000230.1 GCA_024232495.1 Flavobacteriaceae bacterium | reverse complement strand
TAGTAAATAATTAAGACAAGGATAGATCCAAAACTTTATTCAACTGGACAATAGAACGGTACAAACCGATAGCCGTAGTGAGAGGCAATATTTTATCCTCTGACAAACAAATGGTCACTTTTAATCAATGACAAATAGAATGGTCACTTTGAACCAACGACGTAATATGTGGCCTTTTTAAATTTGACCAACAACCAACATTTTATTACAATAAGGGCCATGAGAGAGTTTTACTTACATGACTCGGCGGCAACACGCCGCCTTAAGAAAATTTTACATATTCAACAATCATGGCCCCGTGTTAACTGGTGTAGCTGTAAAAATAGCCACCTTTACTTTATGAGACTGGTGCAGCTGTCAAATAGCCACCTTTACTTTATGAAAAACCAAACATAGGGTACTCACTGCAGAAATCCCCAAGTTTTATCCAGTTTTATCCAGTTTGACGCCAAAAAACAGGAAGATTTTATCCATCTTGACAACCCAGAAAGGATCTTCTATTTTATCGGGCGTAATGACCCATTAATTTCAACACCAAACTCTCAATTTAAAACATGGGACAAATACCTACACTTTTACCTTTTAACATTTACATTTAGGTATCCCAATTCTGGGACCTCACTCGAGACCCTTTTTAACAATTTACCCAGTCACTCAAAAAGTTAACCAACCAAATCTTAAAACGAAATAAGTACCCTATGTACACGAACCGACGCTGAGCAGTGACCCCACCCCCGACTCACTCCTTAACTGACC
>JAAEPP010000229.1 GCA_024232495.1 Flavobacteriaceae bacterium | reverse complement strand
CTATTTGTCAGCGTCTTTTGAAACTAGACTAGAAAGATGTGGATGGATAGTTCATGAATATATGTTAGAAGGCTCAATCGTATCTATAAGTGTTGAAACCCAACAAGTATTGAAGGTAGATAATGCTTACACTGGTAACTGAGATGTTTTCAGTTAATTTCCAGTAAACTATTGAAAAATAGGTTTTTCGAATACCATTCTACCATCCAGATGTAACTTTTTTCCTTGCCGAGTACTGATTGAATTGGGGGCTAATCTAAGTTTTTTTAGCTTCGGGAATCGATATTTGGTGTGCTGCGTGTCACAATTTAATTACACTCTTTTTTTTTATAAGAATAAATTTTTATAAGAATAAGGAGGCTCAAAATTGGTGAAATTTAAGAATATTTTAAGAATATTGTCAGGCTCAAGATTTTCAGAAACTATCATTTTAGGATTTCGTTTATTTAACTTTCGGCTTCTTTTGTTGTTCCAACAGCTTTCTTGTTTCGATTCCCCTTATAACCAAATTGCTAAAAAATGCTACTCTAAGAATTTACGAAACTATCTAAAATTATTCATGGCTTGCAAAAATTATCAAATCTTTCAAGATTCAAAGACAACATTTGAAAAGATCGAGGCGGTATAAGTGGTAGGGGTTATAGGGAGAGACTCTGTTTGCCTTTCAAAATTTAAGCAACTTTTAAGCAATTTAGTCTTTAGATTGGAAGACTGGAAATCCAAAATCTTTGATGCAAGTTTGAGGCTGGATTACAGTCCAGTTGCTTAGCGAAAAAGTGTAAACAAATGTCGTGCAATAAGAACAGGCATTTGTTATAAAAAAGCCCTCTTTGAGAAACTGAGACCCCTCTAAGGTATAATTGTTTCAATTATCAACTTTATTCTGGTCATAGCTTTCAAGTTAGTTAAATATTTTGGGTTTTCAGCCCTCAAACTTGCATGGGAATTTCAAATATTTGCTGTATTTGCTTGGGGTTTATGTTGTTTTTATTATAAGTTTTTTTATAAGGAACACCTTCATAAAGAACCCGAGGTTGATATTTGACTCTGCGTTTCTACGGAACAGAAACAAAACACTGAAAAAAGCCTTAAATGCATTTACAATTAAGTATAAAGAATGAACAAAATGACGAGAAAAGCATTCGTAATGGGATTTTTTGAGACAAACTGACTGAGACTGCTGACTATAAATTTGATTAATTTCTCTGAAAATCCTTGTGCATTGCAGCTTGACCCAACTTTGATTTATATCTTATAAAAATGTGAATTTTAAACGTGTACATGTATTTTTATAAGAAACTCGTTATAAGGAACCCAGACTCTCGAATTACCAAAAATTTATG
>JAAEPP010000228.1 GCA_024232495.1 Flavobacteriaceae bacterium | reverse complement strand
CCCGTGGCGAAAAAGTTTAAAAACTTTTCTAGGAGAATATTATGCGTGATAAAATTCGTTTAGTTTCTAGTGCCGGTACTGGTCATTTTTATACTACTGATAAGAATAAAAAGACTATGCCAGAGAAAATGGAAATCAAAAAATTTGATCCAAAAGCTCGTAAGCACGTAATGTACAAAGAAGCTAAAATTAAGTAATTAATTTTATTTCAAATTAAAAACCCGGTTTTACCGGGTTTTTTTATGCCTAAAATCTAGAGAGGATGATGTTATACCAAGTACATTAATTTATGTGCCTATGTAGTTTACTCAGGCAGAAGTTATTATCGTCATCTTCGGGGTGTTGTAATCGAAGACCGTGTTACTGTTAGCCAAAATTCCCGCTCAAGAGGCTACGGGAATGACGATGCTGAGCCATGCACATAGGCACGCTAATTTATTGACCACTTAGCGAGAATCAAAAGGCTTAGAGGCAAGGCATTGATTGAAGGTAATGGTTATTCAGGAATAAGCTCCTAATAACCGCTCAAAATTAAAGAAATATAGAATAACTTATGTGGACTCCCTCTTGTCAACAACAAAAACTTTTTTGAAGAAATTAAACGCTTACTTATGTTCGAGCTCTAATTGAGTAGCTAACTCTGGCTCATT
>JAAEPP010000227.1 GCA_024232495.1 Flavobacteriaceae bacterium | reverse complement strand
GGTAAATACCTTCAAGTTCACGAGGTGCGTTTTCCATATCGATTTTACGACATAAACAAATCGAATAAAGGGAAGAAACAGGTTTGTCAAATAGTCTAAGCATGAAAGAAGGGAAACTTTTAGAACCTTAATGTTGCAGTTGCAAAAGACAGAAAGCAACTAGCTTGAAGTTAAGTAAACAGTAAAGAATATTTTATGCCTTACTTTTGTTGCTGTAAGGTATATGGGCCTATAAGGCCACACTGATAGGCCTGAAATCTTCTCACTCTTTGTCAAAGCATCCGTTCTATAGGTGATAGTTACTAATTTGTAGTCTTATCAGAATATCGTTTTTTCTGTTTAGATGGTCCTTACAGTGTCAATCTGATGTGTATGGGTTTGTGTTTGGGATATCGATCCTACTTTTTGTGTGATATTATAGTGATATTATGTTTTAAATAAAGTTTTATTTGCATAAATTTACTACTCCTAATTTTGTAACATTCAAGCTTAAGTAAAGCAGCGAAAATCAACTAATTTGATATCCGTTAAATTTTATTAGGGCGTGGTCAAGCCCTTGTTTGATTTTTTCGGTGTGGTCAGAAGAAATTATCCACAGAGT
>JAAEPP010000226.1 GCA_024232495.1 Flavobacteriaceae bacterium | reverse complement strand
CAAGGTAAACGAATAGATAATTTGACAATTTATTCAAGTTTCATACACAGAAATAAAAGGCTAAATACGATAACACAAGGCAATTATAACGTCTTTTTGCTCATATATTTTCGCATGCTTGGTTTTAAGTTTCCATTTTTCAGTTTCCTTTACTTGGGCATCTTTGAAAATGGGGTGTCTTTAGTGAAGCTGTTCTTGTTCTCTTTTTCACCCTGAAGAGAAAAGTAAAAGTAAAGGTTATGATCTTAAAGATAGCATATTGAATTTAACCTTTTCTCACAAAGATAAGGATATCTTAAACAAAAAGTACACACCTCGATTTGAATTGAATAAGCTCGGAATAAGCAAATGCAGGTAAGCAATTTTTCTAGAAGGCTGAAGTTATACTGTGAATGTATGGCTTTATTCTAAGAACCATTTAGTGACGAGGCATTATGACTGCTTTTTGGCATTTTTAATTTCTTTCAAAATCATAGAGAGATAGAGTCTAATTTTTAGAATTTAAAGCAACTTTGCAAAACTCCAAAGTATCCACACAGTATCCACACAACTTTGAGGGCCGGAAGGGGAGTCAACTCTCCTTGGTGAAATTGGCTGATTTTAAAACTTGCTTGTTATAAGGTGAAATTAAGAGTTTTCTTCAAACAAGAGCTATATTTCAGCATTAAACGAGAAAAATAGACTGTTGACTTTAAAATCTGTGTATTTTTCTTCGGATAGTTTGAGATCATAACAACCTCAGCTTTTAGAACAACCAGCCCTAAAGAAAACACATGCCACATTCCTGTCAACAAAGCCATGCATTCACAAAGGAACAACACACTGCCATTGTATTTAATTACTGGCTGGTAAAAGAATATAAAATGTTATTGTAATATTTGAATGTAATTTTCCAGAGGGAGTT
>JAAEPP010000225.1 GCA_024232495.1 Flavobacteriaceae bacterium | reverse complement strand
TAATATAACGACTTTGTTGCGCAATGGGAGCGCGTCTGGCTCCAGTCCAGAAAGTTGCGTGTTCAAATCACGTCAGCGTCATGCAGGTTTTAATGTTTGGGCATATTCTGACCATTTCTCTTAATAATAATTCAAGATATATTAAGGACGATATTTCTTCATTGAGTTCTGTAAATAAGGGAAAAGACACTGTTCAGTGAAAAGGATATGTTCAGAAATCTTATACCTGCTCAATGTTGGTGAAATTTACATTTTGAAACAGGTTTCTAAACTCGATTCTCTTTTGTGCCTTTTTGTTTTTTTGTTAAAGATCAAACCAATGCCAAGTCATTTGTTTACACTAACCGAGTCTTTGAGTTAATGTTTGAACAAATGCAGCTTGAAAATTTCTTCGAATTAGTTTAATAAAACGACTCGGCGGTGGAATGGTAGCGCGTCTGGCTCCAGTCAAGAAGGTTGCGTAATCAAATAACGTCAGGGTCATGCAGGTTTTAATTTTTGGGCATATTCTGGCCATTTCTCTTAATAATATTTCAAGATATATTGAGGACGATTTTTCTTCATTGAGCTCTGTGAACATGGGAAAAAGCACTGTTGAGTTAAAAAGGATATGTTCAAAGATCTGATTGCTGTTCGTTGTTAGTTAAGTTTACATTTTAGAACAGGATTCTAAACCACTTCGTTATTGTGTCTCTTGGTCTTTTCATTAAAGATAAACCCAATGCCAGGTGATTGATTTAAATTAACCGAGTCTTTGACTTAACGTTTGTGCAAATACAGTTTGAAAATTTCCTCGTGTGTGATTAATATAACGACTCTGTGTCGCAATGGTAGCACGTCTGGCTCC
>JAAEPP010000224.1 GCA_024232495.1 Flavobacteriaceae bacterium | reverse complement strand
TTGCCTCTGATTATAAAACAATTTCTGGAGATGATTTTAATTTTGGAATCTATGCCATTGCAAAACTTAAAAAAAGCGAACATTTTAAGTTCCGTTTTGGGTTGTACGCCTCCACTGAATTGTTTGGAGTTTTTGCCACTCCTATCATTGGCGCCTACTATTTAAGTCCCAACAAACATTTTGAAATAGATGCTTCTTTACCAATTACTGCGGCTATTAATTATCATTTTGAGAGTGTGACTGTCGGATTTGATTATTTTGCCATCGGAAGGAGTTATAATATTAGCCAGGAAACCTCAACACCTGTTTATGTGGACCAGCGTCCAATTGAAGCAAGTACTTATACTCAATTTGGTCTAGCAGAAAATAGCATTTTATTAAGAGCAAAATTAGGCTATTCGAGTAATACAAATGAAGTTTATGCACAAGAGGATCAATTAAATTATAGGATTTCAGCTTTTAGTTTTGGAGATGACAGAACGCAACTAAATTCCGATATTTTAGGCAGTGTTTTCCTTAAATTTGTGGCGATTTACAGAATACATTTTAAAAAAAATAATGCTACGTCTAAAATATAATTGGTAATTTTATATCATGAAGAAACTTTGTCCAGAATGTGGTGATAAAATAATTGGCAGAGCTGACAAAAAGTTTTGTAGTGACGCTTGCAGAAATACTCATAATAATGCCCTCAATAAAGACAGTAAAAATCTAGTTAGAAATATTAATAATCGATTGCGAAAAAATTATCGGATTTTGGAGTCCTTGAATCCTGACGGTAAAACAAAAACAACTAAGGAAAAATTACTTCGATTAGGGTTTAACTTTGAATTTTTTACTAATATTTATACCACTAAAACTGGTTCTGTTTATTTTTATTTGTACGATCAAGGATATTTAGCATTGGAAAACGATTTTTATCTAATTGTAAAACGGCAGTAGTAATTCTATTCGACAACTTTAAATGTTTCTATGGCTTGATTAGGTTCTATAATGGTATAGTCTTTCCAAAATGTGGGATCATATTGCGACAAATAAGTTGCTTTAACCAACTTATGTTCTTCAATTTTATCAAAATAACCTTGATTAATAGCTTCGGATTCAAAAACAACAAACTCATATTTTGATAATTGATTACCTTGTATTTTTAAGTTTAAGGAAAGTTCATTTTGTTTTCTTCTGCCCTTAACATTTTTGTTTTTTTCTATCACTTTTAAAGGTCTGTCCAAGCCCATATAACCCCCATCGTTGAGCTCCAAATACCTTGGGCTATAACTACCATTTAAATCTTTATCAAATAACATTTTACCTCTAAACACATCATTTTTATAATTAATACCCAAAAGCCCAAATTTACTTAAAGGCTTCACATTCTCGAAATCTAATCTAACAATAGCAAAATCTTGCGTATTAACATATAGCACTCCCTTAAACTCTTTCCCTCCTTTTGGACTAAAAGGAATAATATATACTGACATTCCGTTAATTACTGTATAATTTTCCAGACTAAAATTATACCTGTTTGATTTATCGATAACATCTATCTTACTGTCTTCTGAAAAAAACAATTGTTCGTAGAGATACGCTATTTGATTTCCAATTTGTTTGTGAAAATTAGTATTCCCCTCTAATTTTCTTTTTTCAACTTCCGCTTTTACCTCTTCATTTTCTTTCAGAATCGAGTCCACTTCCATTTTAGTACTAAATATTCCTGATTTAATTTTTATATAAGAGTCTTTTTTGATGTTGTCATTAAAAATTTTTTCAAGCTTTTTTCCAATACCCTCTGCTGAAATATCACTATTTTTATCATACAATTCAGCGGCTTTGTTTATATTTAATTTGTAGCGGTCATAATTTCCGTATAACTCAGCAACTGCTTCTTTATAATAAGATGATTTATTTGGAATAATAGTACGAATACTATCGATTAATTTTTTGTTAAGTTCCTCTATAGTTGATTTTTCAAATCCAAAATCTAATTTTTTCATCGTCCCAATTTCTGATTGACGAAAAAATATTTTTTTTTTCGTTAGATCAGTCGTATAATTTTTGGGCAGGTGCTCTTTTACTTTTTCAATAATTTCGTCTACTTCGAGGATTTTAGTTGTTAAAAATACCTCCTTGAGTTGATATGTTTTGGGAGTCAATAAAATCTCTAAAGCTTCTGACTCCTCAAAAAACACTCCCTTTGTTTCGTAGCCCATGTAAGAAACAAAAATAGAATCTTGTGGCTGTTTTATATTTTCTAATAAAAAAGTGAATTCTCCATCTTCATTAGTGATTAAACCTTGATTTAAACCTGTTTCGACTGTTGCGTACGGAATGGACTGTTTTGTCTCTATATCTAGAACTCTCGCAGAGAAAGTTTGGGCATCTGAAGGAATAAAACAAAGACTAAATACTAAGAAAAGAAATAGTTTTAAATACATTAATAAAAAATTTATTTTTACAAATATAGTACGGCGATATTTTAGAATAAATATCGCCGTATAAAATATTTGTTAAATTATCTATTGCTTATTCTGCCGCATCAGTTTGCTCGGTTTCCGGAGCTACTTCAAAAGAAGCAAACATTCCTCCAAGATCAAAATAATCGCCACCTGCAATTATTTTTCCATCTTTAAAATCGAATGTATGGTATGAGGTTAATTCTAAAGGGGTTCCGGTTAGTGAATGATTTCCTGACCAAACACCGTACGTTCTTACACTCCCGTCTAATTGGCCGGTTTCTGCGTTTACTCCAGGCAACCAGTTGTTTGCGGTATACTTTAGATTCTCAAACATATCATGGTACATCACGATTGCTGCCATGTGATCTGCTTTATTTAACGGATCAGATCCATACGCAGGACCTTGCCATTCAAGATCTTCATGGAACATGGCACTGATAGCATCAGCTTCTTCAAGAGCGTGGAGATTGACCAACTCTTTAACGGTTTCAACATTTTTACTAAAATCGACATGATTTCCACTTTCGCAAGAAAAAAGGATAAATACCAGGGATAGGGATACTAAAATAGTTTTCATTGTTTTATAGTTTTAATTTAAATTAGTTGTTAAATTTATGATTATTTGTTTGTTTTTTGTAAGATATGTTTAATTTTTTTTAACTTCGTTAAACTATTTATTACCAAAACAATAACAATGAAAAAAAATTTATCCCTCCTGTTCTTCTTCATCCTTACTTTAGGACTAAATGCACAAGATGCACCTCTAGGAGAAGCAGAAAAGAATGCTATTAAAGCTTCGAATCCTTTTAGTTCTGTTTATCCAACTTCAATTTTAAAAAGTTCAGACGATTATTTTAAAGCGCAAATGGGCTTATATAAAGAAGGTGTCATTCCTGAAAAAGAGGCTCATCTTGTAGGTATTGCAACTTCAGCAGCTATCAAATGTCAATACTGCATCCCCTATCATATTGCAGAGTTGAAGAGACTTGGTGCTACTGACGAAGAAATAAAAACGGCTGTATTAATTGCTGCTGATATTATGAAAATGAGCACCCTATTTTATGGAAATGAATTCGATTTAGAAGACTTTAAAAAGATGCTCAAAGGAGAATGAGATTTAATTTATTTCGGTTAAGAACATAACCGAAATTAAAAATTTCATGAAAATGCTTGAAAATTACATTTAAACGAACATTTTTTGTAAGTTTATACAGAAATTTCTACCTAGATTAATAGAATAATAACTACCACTGTTTTGCTCTTTGTTACTAATAACAAAAGAGTCTATAATTCAATTTTTATTAATAAATTAAACAAAACAATGAAAAGACTTATTCTATTATTTTTAATGGCAACTTTACTAACGAGTTGCAACAACAATCCTGATTATGCTAAAAATTTAGCAACTGCTCAGAAATTATTTCAACTTCATGAAGAAGAAAATCTAGAAGCTCAATTAGCCCTGGTGAGCGAAAAAATGGAGTCCATCACCTCTATGTATGGCGGAGAAGCAACTGGCTTTGACCAATACAAGGCTATGATCAAAGGATATCATAACGATTTTGATGACATTAAGTACAATGCAAATGTTTGGCTTCCAGGAACAAGCCCAGAGGGTGTGCTAGACGGAAGTGTAAGAACTTATGGAACCTGGACAGGAACTAATGTTACCACAGGGAAACAATTGAGCCTGATGGGCTATTGGTATTTTAATTTTGATGCAGATGGAAAAGTAATCACTCAAGGAGATTTCTTTGATTATGGTGGAATGTATGACGCTGTTTATCCTAAAACAAAAGTTTTTGCAACCATCGAAATTAAAGAAGGTAAAACCAACGAAATGATGGCGCTTTTAAATAGTGAAGGTGGCTTAGCCGCTACCCGAGCTTACGAAGGCTGTATGTCTACAGAAATGGTATATAATAGTGAAACGAATACTATTTGGATTGCCGAAGATTGGGTGTCTAATGATCATTTTCTAAAATATATTAACTGGAGAGAAACTGCAGATGAGTATAAAATTATTGAAAAAATGATTCCTTATATGAAAGGAGGCGCTAAGGGTCTTACCGTAGCTCATTCGAATAGTAACTACACCATATATTAATTTTCAACTTAAACCGAGTTTAATGCACCGATTGCTAAAAGCTCATAATTTTACTAACAATTAAATAAACTTTACAATGAAACAAATTATTTTAGTATTGGCATTTTTTGCCACCTTATCACTTTCAGCTCAAACAACGGCCTACAGCGTTGTCGAATTTAAAGCTAAACCGCATACCCAGAAAGATATTCTCAACGTTTTCAACGAAACATTTGAGGAAGTTGAAATGAACAAGGGAGGAATTACCTTAGAACGACTTGGAAACGGAAGGTCAAACGGAGCGACGCATCGCTTAGTTTGGTTTTGGACAATGGGAGAAGAAATGATGGCAGAAGATGCTGTTAGCGACGATAAAAATGACGCTTTATGGGCAAAGATGGTTAATTATGTAGATGAATGGCAGGCTTCTTATTCTGGAAGAGTATTGAGTTGGCAAAATGGGAATGCAGAAGAAAATCGTGTGGTTCATATTTGGGATATTAAAATTGACAATCCAACTATGTTCAAAGCAGGTCATGATAAAATCGTTGAAGAGTTTAAAGATGATTTTGAAGGTAGAGCTGTTGGTTTTGGTACCTATGATTTTGGAAAGCCAAATGGAGCGTCACATTGGGTTGCTTTATCTGGAAAAGACAAAGAAGATCATATGATGTTATACGACAAGCTTCAAAAAGATGCTAAATTTATGAAACTCATCCAAGAGAGAGGGCCTCTGCAGGATGTGAAAGATTACGAATTACGTATTTTAAAACAATTTAATTAAATAAATTAATCATGAAAAAATTATTCACTTTTTTCGGTGTGTTATTTTTATACACTTCGATTTGTACAGCAGGGATAAATCCCGTTTTAGAACCAATTCCTGCAGACGATTTTACAATGCTAAAATCTCTTGAAGGAAAATGGGCTGGAACTTTAGAGAGAACCAATGGTTCCTCAGATAGTTTTAATATCGAATATAGTATTACCTCAAATGGTAGCGCTTTAATGGAGGAAAGCTTTACAGGAGGCATTGAAATGCTTACTATTTTTAACTTACAAAATGATGAACTTTTACTGACTCATTATTGTGGTTTAAAAAACCGTCCTGTATCTCGTTTAGAAAGTAGTAAAGATGGTGTATTTATGTTTACTACAGATGCCGAGCTTAGCAACTTATCTCTAACTAAAGATATGTTCGTAACCTCCTGGAAAATAGATACGATGCCGGAAGATCCAAATCAAGCCTACTACGAGTATACAGTTTCGGGTCCAAAAGGAGTTGCATTTACAGCTACTTGTAATCTGACTCGTGTTAATTAAAAATTAAACGCTATGACTAGTGTTTTAAATAATAAAAAAACCTCCAATTGGAGGTTTTTTTAGCTTTATACATTAATTTTAACCAACTTTAAAAGTTTAACAGGTCTCATTTAACAAGACCAAAACCATTTTAAAACCCCACTTAGCGACAATTAAATGTTATCCGTCGGGTTTTATTTTAAAAAAACTTAATACCTTTAAAAAAAATTATAATCCAATGTTATTGCTACAAGCATTTTAAAATGAAGAAAAAATTAAAAATACTATTAATTGAGGATGATACCATTGAGCTCATGAAGTTAAATAGAGCAATGTCATCATTAAATATGAACCATGAAGTTATGGAAGCTAACAATGGTGAAGATGGACTAGAACTATTATTAAATAAAGAATATTATCCAGATATCATTCTGTTAGACCTCAATATGCCAAAAATTAATGGGATTGAATTTCTAAGTATTCTAAAGGATAATGAGTCGCTAAAATTTATCCCCACCATAATTTTAACAACATCCAGTAATGAAAAAGATTTACAGGCGTGTTATAATATTGGAATTTCTGGTTACATCTTAAAACCATTAAAATATGAAGACTATATAGCTAAAATCAATTTATTACTCTCCTATTGGAGCGCAAACGAGTTAATAAAATTATCATGAAAGGAATTGTATTTACCGAATTTTTAGAATTGGTTGAAAATAAGTTTGGGTTAGAAATGGTGGATACCATAATTATAAATTCAGATTTAAAGTCTGATGGAGTTTATACCTCTGTTGGCACTTATAGTTTTTCTGAAATGTTACAGCTCCTAACTCATTTAAGTGAACATACAGGAATATCGAAAGACGATTTACTATTAATCTATGCAGAACACTTTTTTGAGGTATTAAAAAACAGTTATCCAGAATTACTAGAAGCCTATACAGACCCTATGGAAATGATTTCTTCTATTGAAAATCATATTCATGTAGAGGTTAAAAAAATATATCCTGATGCGGAGTTACCAAGCTTTGAAATAGTTAAAAAAACAGCAAATTCATTGATTATGATTTATAAATCAAGCAGAGCAATGCATCACTTTGGATTGGGATTAATGAAAAAAACATTTGAATATTTTAATGTTTCTAGTGAGATTAAATTAAAAAAATTAAATGCTCAGGGTACTAGAGTTGAATTTAATATTTCTACCCATCGATGAATCAAAAAGAAATAAACATATTAAAAAGAGCTTTCGATAGAGAACGAGCCTCCAGAAAACTCGCTGAAAAAATTTTAGAGGAAAAGTCTAAGGAATTATATGAACTCAATATAAAATTAGAAAAATCAAATATTAAGTTGACTTCCTTAAATAATAAAGTTAACTCTCAGCTTGAGGGTGTTTTTCAAAATCTTGTTGATGCTTATGTCGAAATAGATTTAAATGGGAATATAATAGAAATGAATAATTCTGCGGTTGATATATTAGGGTTAAAAAACCTTTCTGATAAAGTTAATGTATTAAATATGGTACACCCTGATAGTACAGAAATGGTTGCTCCCAACTTTAAAGAGCTTCTAAAAAAAGGGTCTATGACCGATTTTAAAGTGAAAATCGTCACCAAAAACAATAAAACAAAGCTGGTTCATATAAATGGTAGTATTATATATGATAACGGAGTTGCCTCTGGAGCGCAAGGAATTTTAAGAGATATTACGATAGAGGATAAATATCAGAAAGCTATAGAAGGAGAAAAATTGAAATACGAGAATATCATTGCCAATATGAATCTTGGATTAATTGAGGTAAATAATCAGGATGAAATCGTAATGGCAAACCAAAGTTTTATAGATATATCAGGATTCAAGCAAAGTGAATTATTAGGTAAAAAATGTTCTGAAATTTTACAGTTAGATTCCATTAATGCTGATAAAATATACAATACGATAGATGTACGATTAGAAGGAGAGTCAAATTCTTATGAATTAAAAGTGAAAATAAAAAATGGGACAACTAGACATTGGTTAGTTAGTGGTGCTCCAAATTTTGACCAAAAAGGAAACGTAATTGGATCGATAGGCATCCATCTAGACATCACTGAAGCTAAAAAAAATAGAGAATTATTAGAGGAGCAAAAATTAGAACTTGACACCATCTTTAGTAATGTTCCTATGGGAATTATTCTAGGAAAAGACGATAAATTTATTCGAACAAATTCAAAGTTTGATGAATTAATGAACCTTAAAAAAGGAGAGGTATTAGGGACTTCAATGGAAAAATTTGGGCTGGCATCACAACGAGACAAAGAACTTCTTAAAAAGATGAATAGCGGTAAACTGGATCACTTTACCGTTAACAAAAGATACCTTAGAAAAGATGGGACTGTTTTATGGGTGAAAATTACATTGAATGCTATTAAAGATTCAAATGGTTTTATTAAATACCAATTAGGATTGATAGAAGACATCACTTCCGAAAGAGAAAATACCGCTATCATTAAAACTATTGATAGAATTACAAAGGCCTTACTTGGAAAAACTAACATCTATGAGATTGCATGGGCAATTGTTGGTTACATTGCGGACTATCTCGACACTAATGATTGTATAATTTATCTTGTGAATAAAGAAAAGAACGTTTTAGAACAAATCGCAGTTTATGGAGATAAATTAGGAGAAGATTACGGTATTATAAATAAATTAGATATCCCAATCTCTGATGGTATTGTGGGAAAAGTGGTTCAATCTGGAATTTCTGAAATTATAAAAGACACCTCAAAAGATCCTCGATATATTGTTGACGATTCTATGCGTTTATCAGAGATTACGGTTCCGATTGTAAGTAATGGAGAGGTAATTGGCATTATTGACTCCGAACATAAAGATAAAAACCACTACTCAAAAGAACAGGTAAAAATATTAGAAAATATAGCAAATTTAGTGGCAATTAGTCTTAAAACAGCTCTTAACATAAGGGAACGTGAAGCGGTAGAACTTAAAAACAAAAAATTACTTAAAGAATGGGAAAAGAGTAACGAAGCACTTCAAGAATATGCTCACATTGTATCACATGATTTAAAATCGCCACTGCGATCTATTGACGCGCTGGTTAACTGGTTAAAAGAAGATAATAAAGATTTGTTTGACGAGAATAGCCTTAAAAATTTTGAGCTCATAGAAACAACACTCGAAAGAATGGAACAATTAATATCGGATGTGCTGCATTATTCTAGAGTGGATATTGAGGCTTCGAAAGAAACGAATGTTGACTTAAACCTTATTGTAGAGGATATCGTCACGGTTCTTTACATCCCAAGTCATGTGACTGTTAAAGTTAATCAAGTTCTACCATTTGTTAAAGGGGATAAAACAAAGCTTCAGCAAGTTTTTTTGAATCTAATCACCAATGCAATTAAATTTTCGGATAAGAGTAAAGGCCTTATAGAAATTGATTTTTCTACCAAAGAAAATCATTATGAGTTTTCTATCAAAGATAACGGGATCGGGATCGACAAAAAATATCATGATAAAATTTTCAAGATTTTTCATACTTTAAATAGAAATAAGGATTCTACTGGAATTGGACTTTCCATAGTGAAGAAAATCGTTAACTTACACGGAGGAGATATTTGGTTAGAAAGTGAATTAAAAAAAGGCACCACTTTCTATTTTTCATTAAAAAAATAACAGCGAAAAACACTGTGAAAGAACAACCCAACTTAAATTATATTAACAGCCTATCCGGAGGTGATAAATCCTTTGAAATAAAGCTGATTTCTATTATCAAAAAAGAGTTCAAAATTGAAAAAAATATATATTATAATAATATAAAATCTGAGAAATTAAAATTATGTTCTGAAAACGTACATAAAATTAAACATAAAATTAGTATTTTGGGCCTCGAAAAGAGTTATGAGATTGCAGCGCAATACGAAAATAATTTACGCGAAGGAAATTCGGCACTGCAAAATAAATTTTCTGACATACTGAATAATGTAACTAATTATCTAAATAAATTATAATGAATTGTATAATTATTGATGATGAAGCTACTTCTAGAACTATAATTGGGGAATTATGTTCGAGCTACAAAAATCTTAACGTAGTAGAAGTATTTTCAAACGCTATTGAAGCAATTAAATATTTAAATCAAAACAAAACAGATTTAATATTTCTTGATATTCACATGCCTGATTTTAACGGATTTGATTTTATCAGGACTTTAAAAGACCCTCCGTTTATAATTTTAACGACCTCTGATGCCGAATTTGCGATCCAAGCATTTGAGTATGATTGCATCGTAGATTACATCGTAAAACCTATTAAACCAGAGCGTTTTAAAAAGTCTATACAAAAAGTAGAAGTAAAACTTAACGAAAAAGTGACCGCTACCACTACTGAAAAAGAGAAGCTACAGACTGTTGATGATTTTTATGTAAACATTAATAAGCGATTAATTAAAATCGACATTCAAAGTATTTATTTGGTGGAAGCAAAGGGCGATTATATTTATTTGAAAACCGACAATAAGAACTATACGGTACATTCTACTTTAAAAAAGATCGAAGAAAAACTACCCGATCATATGTTCTTAAAAATACACCGTTCATACATTATTAATATTAACAAAATTATTGATATTGAAGACAATAGTGTATTAATCGAAAAAGATATTGTTCCCGTAAGCAGGTCTAACAGACCTGAATTAATGAAAAGACTGAATCTTCTCTAAGTAAAAAAATAGAAGTAGCTGATCTAAACAGTTGCTGCTGTATTTTTTTTAATTATTATTTTGCAATCACTGTTAGTTTCTCAAAGATTATTTTGGGTCCATAAAACTGTAAATAGACCTCTTATTTTTTTATTTTACATGATTTTAGTTGGTTTTAAAAAAAAATATTAATTTTTATTGATACATATTTGATACACCAAAATCATGCGGTCTGTTATTAATTTACTGCCGCAAGTCAAGATTAAAAATCTAATTAAAATGCTATATAAAAAAACGGCTTTTAAAAACATTTAAACACAATAAGAACACCCTTTAACTATAGTTTAACGCTTTTTAGCTATACATTTTGGCGTTTTCCTTGTTTTATAAAATAGATTTTTTTACATTTGTAATGTTACAATAGTTTCAAGTGACATTTTCTTCCCCAACAAAAAAAATTAACCACTAACTACCTAAGAAAATG
>JAAEPP010000223.1 GCA_024232495.1 Flavobacteriaceae bacterium | reverse complement strand
ACTTTATAGCTTTTTATACGCTCTGTGTTTACTAAAAAACTCAAATATAACAAGTAATTAAACAAGGACAAAAAACAGTTGGCTTTTGCTCCTTCGTCGCTTATTTTAGCCAACAATTTTTTGCCTGTTAATTGGGCGTTAGTTGTCAAGGAGAAAGTCGTGCAAGTAGACGATATCAGGGTGTTTATTCCGAGCAAGGATTACGAAACTAGTAAATCCTTTTATCAAGCTCTCGGTTTTAAAATGGACTATGTATCTGATGATCTCTCGCTATTTGAAAATGGTGATTGTTTCTTCTTTTTACAAAGGTTTTATAACCACGACTTAGCAAATAATTTAGTTCTCCAATTGTCAGTTCTTGATATAAATGAAGCACATGAACGTATAAAAAGCTTACAGGGCTTTGATTTTAAATATAATCCAATTCAAGAAGAACGTTGGGGTAAAGTAATTTTTCTATGGGGGCCATCAGGTGAACTCTGGCAATTAACAGAGTTTACTGGCAACTAACAAGTTACTCAAAAGGACGCAAAACGCTTGGCTTGCGCTCCTTCGTCGCTAATTTTAGCCAAGCATTTATGCGCCCATTAGTAAGGCGTTAGTTGTACACGCATTAAGGAGTAACTGTGCATCAATCAAATTTTTTAAAGTGGTCTCTTTTAGTTATTTGTTTACTCGCAATTTTAGCTGGTCTTTTTCAGCTAGGTAAATTGGTTGGTCTTGCCATTTACTCTGATTCATTTAGTTTTAACTCAATTGAAATTTGGCAAGTAGGCTTAATTAGCTCTGGTATTTGGGGAGTATTTGAGTTTTTCAGAACTATGAAAAAGTTAAAAATATCTCCAAAGTACAACTAACAAGCTAATAAATAAGGACAAAAAACAGTTTGCTGTTTTCGTCCCTCAACATTTTAGCAAACAATTTTTTGCCCATTATTAGGGCGTTATATTCCACCACTTATTTAAATATTATCTTTGTTGTAGTGTTGGTGTTTTATTAAGTAGTTTGCGCTTATTTCATTCTTTTTTGTGGTAAGTTGTAGCGCAACAAAATTGAGTTGTATTTTTGGTTACTCAGTTTTCGCCTAATGTGTTTTGGTGAAAATGATGAGCAAAAGTGTTAACGGCTCAAAGTTCACGGTTGGTGGCTTAGTGGTGGTTCGTT
>JAAEPP010000222.1 GCA_024232495.1 Flavobacteriaceae bacterium | reverse complement strand
GCAAAAAAATCCACAAAGCGTATTTGTAAAAAAGACAAAGACACACAAATACCCACAAATACACATGATAGAGAGGAGATTGGCACATGTGTCATATAGAAAAATGACTGTCCTGCTAAAGCGACCCAGGAAATAAAAAAAAATGCCAAAAAATCCACATATCATATTAGTCAAAAATACAAATACACACAAATACCCACAAAAATCGGCCCCCGGATGGGGACGAAGGCCCCCGGGCGGGGCCGAAGGCCCCCGGGCGGGGCCGAAGGCCCCCGGGCGGGGCCGAAGGCCCCCGGGCGGGGCCGAAGGTGGGAATTTTTCTGGCTGGTCATGGATGTTAGTCTGCTCAACGCGAACAATTTTATGTAAAACACTTGGGGGTCCACAACTTGATTTGAGGCCAGTAGAAGCTGTGGAAGGGGCGAACCAATGCCAAAAGTGGCAATGTTGGAAAAAATAGGGCTTGTTAAAGTAATCAAAATCGGGGTCAAAAAAAATTCCGATCGGTTCCAAAATCGATCACCAGAATCAGATTATGTAGGCGCTTCCACTGATCGTTTTTGGTATGGATCAGCTTAATTTTTGGTGCCACTTTTGAATACTTTAACAAGGATTTTCAAAATTCAGCGCCCATTTTGACTCTAAAAGTGGTTTTAGAGGTCTTAAAAATGGTTGCAATGCGTCTGGGATGATGTATATAGTGTACCTTTATAGCATGGAATGTCTAAGAATCATTTTCATGATCATAATCATGATTTTCATTATCATGATAAACCTCCATAAGTGACGATTTGCCTGTCTGATTGGGCCAATATGCATGCATGAAATCATGCATGCCCGGCCCAATTTTTTGCATGATCCTAGTCCTATATGTCCAGACTAGTATGGAAATACCGGAGTGGACCCATTTTGGGGATGCCTTGCAACACTGCAAAATGAGCCTGTGGTGGCCACCCAATCAAGGTGAACGCTTGGACAGGCTCCTATCTTAAATATACCAACGCTGACCATCATTGCCTCAAAAATAATAGTCTGTACACTCATTCTGTATAGTT
>JAAEPP010000221.1 GCA_024232495.1 Flavobacteriaceae bacterium | reverse complement strand
CCCTGGATAGTCTTGAGTGGGTAAACAGCCTATTTGAAACCGTTTATATTTAGGCCAGGTTTCGCCAAAAACCATGGCCTAACTATCAGGCATTTTTCGAATATCTTGGCAATTTTGAAAGAATCTTTTTCCAAGATCTTATGGGTTTTTTGAGGCTATTATAGCCAAACCTTGCTCTCTGGATAGTCCTGAGTGGGTAAACAGCCTATTTGAAACCATTTATATTTAGGCCAGTTTTCACCAAAAACCATGGACTAACCATCAGGCATTTTTCCAATTTCTTGGCGATTTTGAAAGAATCTTTTTCAAAGATCTTATGGGTTTTTTAAAGCTATTAGAGCCAAACATTGCTCCCTGGATAGTCCTGAGTGGGTAAATAGCCTATTTGAAAGCATTTATATTTAGGCCAGTTTTCACCAAAAACCATGGACTAAACATCAGGCATTTTTCCAACTTCTTGGCTATTTTTAAGGAATCTTTTTCCAAGATCTTATGGGTTTTTAAGGCTATTATAGCCCAACCTTGCTCTCTGGATAGTCCTGAGTGGGTAAACAGCCTATTTGGAACCATTTATATTTAGGCCAGTTTTCACTAAAAACCATGGACTAACCATCTGGCATTTTTCCAATTCCTTAGCAATTTTATGGGGAATCTTTTTCCAACATTTTATGGGTTTTTCGT
>JAAEPP010000220.1 GCA_024232495.1 Flavobacteriaceae bacterium | reverse complement strand
CTCAGCTTGATCATGTAAAGCAACATAATAGTTTTTATTAAAAGCATGGAAATGTAGATCATCAGTGCTTTGAAGCTGTTGATCTTCGATAATTTGTATAACGTGCGCTTTTAGCTCTTGCTCTATTGATTTAATCATTTTTATTCACCTTTTTTTGTGGGTTTATTTTAGTCTTTTTACTACGCAGGCTTTACCTTGTGTAGTTACGATAATGGTACTTGCTGACATTATATCTGTAATTAGTGACTGCTTATCTATAAAAGGATTGCAGTTGTTTGCAATTTTTTGAGCAATATCATGCACATTGCCTGTAGCAGACAATTCAAGCGATGGTATATATAAAGAAAATTTAATCATTTTTTTGTCCTTTTTTTGTTGGTTTATTGTTTATTATCCTCTTAGTTAAAGTAACTATCTGTAGTCGTTGTTAATTATTCGACATGCTATAAATATAGCAGTATCAGGCATTCCACAATCAGTATATAAATACTCAACAAAGTCTGCCTCTTCATAACGAGACATTTTCTTAATTTGTTGCATAACCCAAGACTGATTACCCTTTTGTAAACTTTCTACTATCTCTTGTTTTGATGTTTTCATTTTAGCCGCCTTATTTGTTGGTTGGTTTTTTAATACTCTATAAATTCCCAAGTTGATTCAAAAATGTCTATATAAAATTCCCAAGCTGTTTTCATTGTAAACATACGACAAGGGAATCTATGTGCTGTATGGCCGCCTCCCATAACAACCCAATCAACATTTGAATCGTTGTAAACTGTAACCTTCATTCCGTTTCTTTGTTTGTTGTGTACTTTCATTTTTTCGCCTTTTTTGTGGGTTTTTTGTCTAGCTACCCACATTAGACCATACAAATTGTATAGCTGTCAACTTATTTGCACACTTTTATGTAATTTAGCTAAATTCAAGGTAATTAAACATCATAGCGTTACATTGTGAGTGGTGGCATCTATAAGTAATTAATTAATTGTTATATGTTGATTTTGTCAGCTAGGTATTTGAGCTGATTTGAGAGGAAATTTTAAGCCAGAAGTAAGAAGTGACGAATTAATGATTTTTAGTACCCCCATTATAAGCGTCAGAGTAAAAATCAATACCCCCATTATAAGTCAGAAATTCAAAACCAGCGCCCCCATTATGAGTCAGATTTTAAAAATCAGCACCCCTATTAGCAGAGTGGCGAAGAAAATTTAATAGTCGCTTAT
>JAAEPP010000219.1 GCA_024232495.1 Flavobacteriaceae bacterium | reverse complement strand
CGATCTTGATCGGCATATTATGACCCATACAGGGGAGAAACCATATCAATGCAACCACTGTGAGAAAGCATTTCCAATGAAGAAAAATCTTGATTCTCATATTAGGACTCATACAGGGGAGAAACCATATCAATGCACCCAATGTGTGAAAGCTTTTGCACGAAAGGGATATCTTATAGAGCATATTAGGACTCATACAGAGGAGAAACCATACCAATGAGCAAGTTCAAAATCAAATGTCACCGAAGGGCCAAAATAAAGGTCTCCCAATATTTGTTTTACCTATCATACCTTAATATACATGCATTCAGTTGTCTATGATGATAGAATAACATACAAAAAGTTTTCCCCATATTGTTCAAAAACTGTGATTTATGTAAATAGATAATTTCTTACAGCAGGGTCTGAAAGAGAACAAAAACAAATTTCCGTTTTCTGCCAGTTGTTTCCCACTCTATGTAATGTAAAATTAAAGGAAAAAAATATAAAAAATGTTTTTATGCAAAATTCGTGCCGTAGGCCATTTTTAGCTAAAAATTTTACTAAATTTCTTATATTTCAGTAACCGTTTGAGCTAAGTACTTCTTCTTAGGTGATTATTAATCTTGACAAAAATCTCTACAAAAAAGTGCTTATGTAATTTTTTGCTAATGTTACTACTTTTTGTCTAATAGCTTTATTAATAATTAATATTTTTCCAAAAATCACTCGTTTTTTGAAAATTACTCCCAAAAATATCATTAGATATTTTTTTGGTCAAAATATATATTTTGGAATCACTGTGCATAGTATTTTATTACATATGCTCAACTTCTATCTTGGAAAAGTAATGATTATGTTGATCATTAACTCCAAATAATTTTTACTTAAATTTTCACATTTGACCATATTTCTTTATATCATGACCATAGTGCATGACTTAACTGTGGTCAAGATATATAAAGTGAACAAAGGTGTAGCTATAAAATAGTTTAAAAAGTTACATAACTAAATATTTGGTCAAATTTGGGTAAAATTTTGTGAAAATTGGTAATTTCATTAATTAAAAGCGGGACAATAAATGGAGACATGATATTTTTTTATACTTAAACCAAAATGTTTAATGAATCTTATATATAAATGTGTGCCTGGGCCATGGACATTCTTTAAAAAATTGTACTGGACAATATTATAAATGATTTCATTATGAAATATCACATTATATTGGGACAATTTATGGAGACGGACACTAATTATGATTATGCTAATTTAAATTGTGGCCGAACGCTTGGCCAAAAATTTTCCCTAAAATTTTTCCTAGCTTATTTTTTCTCCTCTTTAAGGCTAAGCTTTTCAAATCGGGCGTCATTGATTTCCTTTTTGAGTTATTCAGACACAAAGTTGACTTAGTAAAATTTGTCGATTTCATCGGACACTAATTTTTAAAAATTTGGTCAAATTTTAGTACCCAAACAGTACCTCAGAACAAAATAAATATTTTTTATAGAATAATTAGATGTTTTTGTCATATTATGTGCATTAAAGAAATGTACAGTGTTGTTCCTTAGTTACAAAAAAAATCCCTGAACATATATGACTTTTTCATCGGACGCTAATTTAGCCATTTTTTGCGAAAATTTTCAACTTTGAACTGTAAATATGCAAAAACT
>JAAEPP010000218.1 GCA_024232495.1 Flavobacteriaceae bacterium | reverse complement strand
TAGTAACATTAACCATGAATTGCAAACTTCATCCTTGGATATGGACACACAGACACTAATCGATGACAGCTTAAACTGCCGCATTTCCTTTGATGAAGTTAAAAACATGGCCAAAAAGCTCAAAAACGGAAAGTGTTCAGGACTTGATATGTTGAGCGGTGAACTTCTGAAGCACGCAAATGATAAGTTCTTGCATGTTTTTACCAAACTTTTCAACAGCTTACTGAATTCTGGGCAATTTCCCGAGGAATGGTCAGTAGGAATAATTGTTGTTCTCTTCAAGGGGGGAGATAAATCAGACCTTAATAACTACAGGGGTATCACGCTATTGAGTATTTTTGGAAAGTTTTTCCTTGGTGTCCTATTGGATAGACTAAATGACGTAATATCCAAATATAAAATTCTCGAAGAAAACCAAATTGGCTTTAGAAAGGGTTACCAGACTTCGGATCACGTTTTTACTCTTCGAGCTATCATTGAAAACACATTTGTAAATAGTAAGAGCCCCATATTTTTATGTTTTGTTGATTTTAGGAAGGCGTTCGATTCTGTAGATCATAAGCTACTATTACAAAAGCTTGTGACTTACGGGATCAAGGGCAGTTTCTTAAAAATAATCGCTTCTCTCTATGAAAAGGTCAAGTCCTGTGTTAGAGGCAACAACAGCCTTACAGATATGTTTTCCTGCAAAAGGGGGGTTCGACAGGGATGTCTTCTCAGCCCTGTTCTCTTCGCTCTATACTTGAACGAATTAAATGACCACATTAAGGCTTTTTCGCAAGGAATATTAGTAGATAATTTATATGTTCATTCGCTATTATATGCTGATGATCTGGTTTTGATAGCAAAGGACGAAAAAGATCTTCAATCACAATTAGATGCTTTAGATTCCTTCTCTAAGTCACTTAAAATGGAAGTAAACTTGGACAAAACCAAAGTAATGATCTTACGAAAGAACAAAAAGAAAAACTCAATCTAAAAATAGTGTTATTTGGAAAATAGGGAGAAAAGAAATTGCAGAATGCGACTCTTATAAATATCTTGGAGTTACGCTCAAGTCAAACGGTTCTTTTTCTGATCATGTAGACAAAATTAAGGAAAAAGCTCAAAAATCATATTTTTCTCTCATTACGAAAAGTAAAGAATGGGGTAACTTTCAACCACGTTTGTTTCTATATTTGTTCGACCACACAATTGCACCTATCTTGAATTATGCTTCCGAGATTTGGGGTTTTGAAGATTGGTCTAAATTGGAAACCTTACATCTAAAAGCTTGTAAATACGCTTTGGGTGTAAGGTCGAACACTACAACTGAGGCGGTGTATGCTGAACTAGGAAGAATAAGTCTTCAACATAATAGACATACAAATATTTTAAAATACTATGCTAGGCTCTCATCTCTAGATTCTGAACGATACTCAAGTAAGGCTTTAAGTATGCTATCATTAGATGCTGACTTTGGTCACTCAAACTGGGTCTCCCAAGTCTGCAACTTACAGGATCGCTACGAAATACAAATTACAGATAATCGCACTATAATCAAAGCCAAAGTTAGAAAACATTTCGAGCGTCAGTTATTAGAAAAGTTAAAGGAGCATATAATGGATGATAAAAAACTTCATTTATACGCTTCCTTTAAAAGCAATTTTAAATTCGAACCATATCTCGATCTTTTACCCGATTTCAAAATTAGGAGTACTCTGGCAAAACTTAGGGTAAGTGCCCATAATCTTCAAATTGAAGCAGGTCGCTTTCATAAAAACAAAACCCCAAGAGAAGAGAGATTTTGCCTTTACTGTAAAAAATCAAACTCCTTTCAAGTTGAAACTGAGGTACATTTCCTATTATCATGTCCTCTTTACGAAAGTGAACGACAGAAAATCCTAGAAATTACCTACAGGAATTTTCCAAGTACAATATCTTTAAGTGAACATGACATGTTCATTTGGCTCATGAGCCAAGAAGATTATGAAACAACAAAGCTTTTGGGAAATTTCTGTAAGACATCTTTTGAAATAAGGACGAAATATTTTAATAACGTAGGAACTCAAATCTATAATATGTAAACCCAAGTAAGTTTTTTAATCTAGTTCTGTATCTAGTTTTGTATATATTTTAACTTTATTCCTTTTTGTAACATTCCTTCTGTTGTGTTAATGTTGTTTATAAATTGTAAAAGCTGTTAGAAATGTATGCAGTTAAGGGCCATCTCGGCCTGTAAACTTGATATTGAAAAAAAAAATAATCGAAAATTGCTATATGACTTCTCCAAACGTTGGAAGAATGATTATCTATTAGGCCTACTCGAGGCATATAGGCCTTAAAGTAGTGAATCAGAACCTGTTATTAACATCAATGACATTTGGGTTTTGAGGAATGACCAGGTGAAGAGGACTTTCTGGAAGCTTTGCAGAGTGGAGGAATTGATTGAAGGTACCGATGGCTCCTTCAGATCAGCCAAGGTAGAGGTTATGTCAGGTGACAAGGGTAAGAAACTTTTGAATCGTTCTTTGAAATATTTAATTCCTTTGGAAGTAAGGCCTAGTTTATACTGCGAATTATCATCGTAGCGAATTAAAATAATTGGAGGGAAAAAGTTTAAGTGTCTATTTAATGGGACTGAAAAACGCAGTATAAAACCAAACACGAATTCGGGAATTAAATTCACCAAGCCCTAGCGCATTTTGAGCGAATATCAAGCGCGGGCTGGCTTTATACTGTGCATTTGCGTCGCTGCGAATTAAATT
>JAAEPP010000217.1 GCA_024232495.1 Flavobacteriaceae bacterium | reverse complement strand
TTTAGTTTTGACATACACAAAAGTTTTAATTTTGACATGCACAAAATTTTTAGTTTTGACATGCACAAAAGTTTTAGTTTCGACATACACAAAAGTTTTAGTTTTGACATACACTAAAGTTTTAGTTTTGACATACACAAAAGTTTTAGTTTTGACATACACAAAAGTTTTAGTTTTGACATACACAAAAGTTTTAATTTTGACATGCACAAAAGTTTTAGTTTTGACATACACAAAAGTAAATTCAAAAGAGACAAACACAAAACTAATTTTCCACATGCACAATTTTATATTTCAACAAGCACAAAAGTTGTAAATAGCATACACAAAATAATTGTTTGATATACACGAAAGTTGTAATGTTTTTTGCCGCAACGGCGCGCCATATATTGAGCACTATCTTCTGGGAACCAATATACTGGCTTTATAAATTCAAACTTCGATTTTCAGGTAAATCTTAAAGAGCACACAGATTTGGTGGACAGATTTGTGTGGACTCTGAGAACGACGGACCTCCCGACGGGTGACTCTGGCATTAAATCCCCTATCTTCCAAGCTGGGGACAGGAATTGGATCTGTGCAATTTCGAAAAGCAATACTGTCTCTAACCATAATGTCCATAACGTCAAGTTTATGTTAAGCCATCAGAATGAAATGGAGCTCACCATAAAATTCAAGTAAGTAAAAATGATTATTATTACCTGAGTGAGAGCATTGGCGAAGATATGAAATTTGAATGGGGGAGGGTTGCAAGAAGCTCAGATTTTCCGACATAAAATTCCAATATGCATTTTTATTTCTTCAAGAAAAGATAATTGTTCAGGGAGATAACATAGAGACATCAGCTATTAAAACTTAACTTATACAGAAAAAAAACTCTTGTCATTTCTAATTCAAAGGAGACTGTCAAAATTGTAGATATTTAAAGATAGAATAATAAAAAATAGATTAAAATATCAGGATTTTACTTTAAAGAAAGACCATTCTGAATCTCTCAGATGAATTTTACTCAGAGTTTCAAGATGCAAGCAGAATTAGAAAGTTTGTCCTCGCTCGAACATTGTTCCTTCAAGTAGCTGTTTATTTCTTGCTTCAAGCTACTAAATGCTTTTTTATCATGGGCTATTGATACTTGAAGGGTGAGGGCTAATCACTACAACGTCGCTTCATTCTCAAATGACGTCATGCAGAGATCAGGAAGATTTGCTTTGGTTCCTAGAGAAATTCAATCTCATGAGTCATGAGATTGAATTTCTTTAGGAACCAAAGCAAATCTTCCTGATCTCTGGAAACTGCTACACCTTAATCAAATTCCGAAGTAATAATAAAAAATAAAGAATATTTTCATCCTCTCTAGACACCTTATCTCATGTATGTAGAGGAAAAATCCTTTTTCGTTGAATTTCATTGGGATGTTACAACAATCACTTAGATACTATAAGTAGATATTTATGTCAGTTTCTGACAAGATCAGTAATCTTCTGACAAAACACCTGTTAATTCTACAGGGGGGCATTTTGCTCCCTCTGACCCTCCTTTATCGGCTACACCACTGCCTGGGAAGGATAAAAAAGCAGCTATGAATGGATGAAGCGTTTCCTACCCTGAATAACACTGCACAGCACGTGGGAGAGTGTTCAGTACTCTGAAGGATATTCAATACTACTGTAGAGGGAGAATCCGTTAACACTTTGTGTATTCTCCAAAAGAGCTGTGGTTTCCCTCCACAGTACTGAATATGCTTCACAATACATAATGATGGTATCCTTCCACAATACTGATGAATATGGTATCCTTCTCTAGCACTGAAAATTCTGCAATGTACTGATGGAAGTACTCCTAAGGTACTTTAACATCCCTCACAGAACTGAAAACCCCCTAGTACTTAACATCCTCCACAGCGCTGCAGAATACCCCAACAAGCTTTTTTGTAAGGAACCTTTTATAAGGAACTAACATGTAGAAGGTCGTAACTTCTTCCACTAAAGGTCCTATGACTAAGGATCTTTATAATTATGATATTATAATCAATGGTGTAGATATCCATCTCCTTTCATGAGTCTAACTAAATTTTATACTATATGGGTCTGACCTATGCTTATTTGTGTTGTAACATGTTTTTTTTTATCAGAGTATTTTTGGCAAAATGTTAAATTTTATTGATTTTTTTGCGTTGGTATCCATTCCTATCCAACAAATGAGCATTTTATATCAAAGAACTATAATGGAACTTTTAGAACTACAAGGTGAGCAAAAGAAAACTCAAAATAAAGAATTTTAAAGAATTAGGCCCTGAGCTAGGTTCCTTATAAAAAGTACTGCCCTTCCATAACACATCAGTCTTCAAATATTTTTCATTCCACATTATCGCTTGACCTACATAGTGTTTTAGAATTTCATTTAATCTTTTACATCATATTAAAACCAAGAATAGTGCAAAAGAATGAGTGCCTGAGTGCCTTCTATAAATATTTTAACTGATAACTTTTCTTTGGAACGTGTTGACAAAAAAAAACAGCAACAACATTCTTCTACAGAATTTTGAAAAATGGCGGCCTACAGTCGCGTAGAATTTTTGGGGCGAACAAAAGTGAATTATTGATTGGATGAAAGGTAGTAGCTCTATTGCTTTAAAACTGTACACTAGACTAGATGATACAGAAAAATATAAATCTGC
>JAAEPP010000216.1 GCA_024232495.1 Flavobacteriaceae bacterium | reverse complement strand
TTCTAGAAACCAGTGCTGGAAAAATGAAATTTGAAACTTCTGCTATTTCAATGGATATGAGTAAAAAACTAAATTCATTAGAAAAGAAGAAATAACTTTTCACTATAGAAATAAAAAAACCTTCAGTAATCACTGAAGGTTTTTTTATTGCTTTTATAATTATTGTCTCGCAACCAATTGTGCTATATTAACAATCACTTCGATGGCTTTTTGCATGCTTTCTACGGGAACATATTCATACCTTCCATGAAAATTGTGACCTCCTGCAAATATGTTTGGACAAGGCAATCCCATGTAGCTTAATTGAGACCCATCGGTACCCCCTCGAATAGGTTTTACTAAGGGTTTGATATTCGCTTCAATCATAGCTTTTTCTGCAATATCTACAATATGCATTACAGGCTCAATCTTTTCTCTCATATTAAAATATTGATCTTTAATTTCAATAGAAATTACATCCCGGCCATATTGAGTATTTAAATCTTCAGCTAGTTTATTGATAACATTTTTTCGGGCCTCAAAATGAGAACGATCATGATCTCTAATGATGTATTGAAGTTTTGTTTCTTCAACAGCACCGATCATATTGTGAAGATGAAAAAAACCTTCTCGACCTTCTGTATGTTCTGGCGTTTCAAGTTGAGGTAATGAATTGATAAACTCTGTCGCGATATACATACTATTAATCATTTTTCCTTTTGCATAACCCGGATGTACAATTTTTCCTTTAACAGTAACTACAGCCCCAGCCGCATTAAAGTTTTCATATTCTAATTCACCAACTTGGCTACCATCCATTGTATAGGCCCAATCAGCACCAAATTTGTTGACATCAAATTTATGAGCTCCACGTCCGATTTCTTCATCTGGTGTAAAGCCAACTTTAATTGTTCCATGTTCAATTTCTGGATGATTAATAAGATATTCCATCGCAGATATTATTTCAGTAATCCCAGCTTTATCGTCAGCTCCTAACAAGGTGTTTCCATCAGTAGTTATTAAAGTTTGCCCTTTGTATAGTAATAAATCCTCAAAGTATGCAGGGGATAAGATAATATTTTGTTCTTTATCTAAAATGATATCACTACCATCATAGTTTTCGATGATTTGAGGTTTTACATTGGCGCCTGTAAAATCTGGTGAGGTATCAAAATGGGAAATGAACCCTATAATTGGAAGTTTTTTAGCTGAATTACTTGGAAGAGTAGCCATAATATAGGCATTTTCATCGATGGAAACCTCCTGCATACCAATACTTTTTAATTCCTCAACTAAAGCATTTGCAAGATCCCACTGTTTTGCTGTACTAGGTGTACTTTCACTCGTTGGATCACTTTCTGTGTCAACTGTTACATAACTTACAAATCGGTTTATCAAGTGTTCTTTTTCAATCATTATTTTTTTTCTTAAAATCTAATACACAAAAATAGTATTTTTGCACTTCATAATTGTTCTATGTATAAATTAATAATCAGACCAATATTGTTTCTTTTTGACCCAGAAAAAGTACATTATTTTACCTTCTCAATTATTAAATTTTTAAATGTAATCGGTTTTGGAATTATTTTCAGAAACTTATTTCAAATAAAAAATTCAAAACTGGAAAGAGAAGTTTTTGGAATTAAATTTCCAAATCCTGTTGGGTTAGCAGCTGGATTTGATAAAAATGCAGTTTTATTTAATGAATTATCAAATTTTGGATTTGGATTTATTGAAATAGGAACTGTAACGCCAAAAGGACAAATTGGGAATGATAAAAAAAGACTATTTAGGTTAAAAGAAGATCATGGAATAATCAATAGAATGGGTTTTAATAATCAAGGGGTTAATGCTATAGCAAACCGATTAAAATCAGAAAGAAAAATCATTATTGGTGGGAATATTGGTAAAAATACCCAAACAGCTCCCGAAAATTACACGAATGATTATTTAGATTGTTTTAATGCCTTACACAGCTATGTGGACTATTTCGTTTTAAACGTTAGTTGTCCAAATGTATCTAGTCACGCAAAGTTGAATGATAAGGAATATTTAAAGGAGTTAATTATGGATGTGCAAAAGGCCAATAAAAAATTTAAAATTCAAAAACCAATACTCTTAAAAATTGCCCCCGATTTAAATAACAATCAGTTAGATGAAATAATAGAACTCATAGAAACAACTAATATTGACGGAGTCATTGCATCAAACACTTCTACCAAAAGAGATAATTTGCTTTCAGAAAATAAAATAGAAAAAGGAGGTTTAAGTGGAAAACCAATTTCAAAAAAATCAACAGAGGTGATCAGGTATTTATATCGAGAAAGTAAAGGTTCATTTCCTATAATAGGAGTCGGTGGGGTACATAGCGAGAAAGATGCTCTTGAAAAATTAAAGGCTGGAGCTACTTTAATTCAAATTTACACAGGATTTATTTATGAGGGCCCAAGTCTGGTGAAACGAATTAACAGAGCCATATTAAAAGAATGTTAGAAAGTCTTATTTCTTTTTCAATTGCGACTATTCTATTAGCTTTTTCTCCAGGACCTGATAACCTTTACGTAATTACCCAATCTCTTGTTAACGGAACAAAAAGTGGAATTGCTACAACTTTGGGCCTGGTAAGTGGTTGTATTATTCATACTACATTATTGGCTTTTGGGGTCTCTGCAATTATTTCAGCATCGTATGGTCTCTTTTATATTTTAAAAGTAATCGGTGCGTTTTATTTATTATATCTCGCTTATCAAGTATTTAAAACTGAAACAACTCTTAAATTAGATGCAAGTATTACAAAAAAAACACCTTTTAAATTATTTAAGCAAGGTGTTTTAATG
>JAAEPP010000215.1 GCA_024232495.1 Flavobacteriaceae bacterium | reverse complement strand
ACCCTTGGCTATTGGTGGTTTTTTACCTCTAGAAAAAGTGTATCGTTTTAATCCCATACCACCAGAGTTAAATAAAGAGGAAGAAAAATTTGTCCTTGGTGCTCAAGGAAATGTTTGGACCGAATATATGAAAACAGAAGATCAAGTAGAATATATGATATTCCCAAGAATACTAGCAATGAGTGAGGTAGTTTGGAGTGGATCTACCAAAAACTTTGATGATGACTATCCTAATTTTCTTTCAAGAACAGAAGTTTTTAACGAGCGGCTTAAAGAGCTAAATATAAATTATGCCAATCATTTATATGAAATTGAAGGTAGTATCATTAATGAAAATGATGAATTAAAATATCAGTTATCAACGCCTATTACCGGCAAAGAAATTAGATATACAATGGATGGTAGCAAGGTTGCTGCTTCCTCCAAATTATACAACCAAGGTATCATTATTACTAATAATACTAAAATACAAGCAGGAGTATTTAAGGAAAATCAATTGGTAAGTAGTATTTTTTCCGAAACAATAAATTATCATAAAGCAGTAAAAGGGAATGTTACTATAAACCCAGCTCCTCATATGTCGTATAACGCAGGTGGAAATCAGGCATTAATTAATGGAATTCATGGAAGTGATAAAAGATATGGAGACAAAGAGTGGTTAGGGTTCTGGGGAGATGATGTGGAGATTAAAATCGATTTAAATGAAGAAACAACCATAAATTCAATATCAACCCGTTTTTACAATACCAATGGGCAATGGATTTATACTCCTAAAAAGAT
This sequence comes from Flavobacteriaceae bacterium, assembly GCA_024232495.1. Taxonomy (GTDB): domain Bacteria; phylum Bacteroidota; class Bacteroidia; order Flavobacteriales; family Flavobacteriaceae; genus Marifrigoribacter. The sequence goes on along the minus strand of JAAEPP010000215.1, from coordinate 4,257 downwards.
TGAAATAGCCTATTCGCTGGATGGAAAAAAATATGATTTGTTAAAAGAAGTAGAAATATCTAGTACTGACCGTATTGTTAAAATCACAGCGGAATTTGATGCTGTAAATGCAAAATATTTAAAGATATTAGTACCCAATTATGGAGTAATTCCTGAAGAAAAACAAGGTGCTGGTAATAAAGCTTGGACCTTTATTGATGAAATTATTGTAGAATGATTGTAGAAATTTGTGCCAACTCTTTCGAAAGTGCCTTGGCTGCTCAAAACGGTGGAGCAGACCGCATTGAATTATGCACACAACTAGCTGTTGGTGGATTAACACCGTCGCATCAATTAATCAAAAAAGTGATATCGGAACTTTCCATTCCCGTTCATATTTTAATTAGGCCTAGAAAAGGTAATTTTTGTTACTCTAAGGAAGAATTAAATATCATGAAAAACGATATTGAGTTTTGCAAAAATATAGGTTGTTCTGGTGTAGTTAGTGGTGTTTTACAGCCAGATTTAACAATAAATTTGATTGCTACAAAAGAATTAATTGAAGCAGCAAATGGAATTGATTTTACTTTTCATAGAGCATTTGATTGTGTAAAAGATTCTCTAATATCATTAGAAAATTTAATAGACCTAAAGGTTAAAAGAGTTTTAAGTTCTGGATTAAAACCCAGTGCAATAGAAGGGATTTCTTCATTATCTGAAATGAATAAAATAGCAAATCAACAAATTGAGATTATGCCCGGAAGTGGGATTAATTTAGATAATGTATTACAATTTAAAAACAAAGGGTTTACTAGTATTCATCTTTCAGCAACTCAACAGCCAGAAAAAAAATCAGCTTCTTTTTTTGAAGGAGGAACTGAAGGAGTATCAGATGAAAAAACAATCCGAAAAATTATGTCTTTAGTTTCCTAAAATTAAATACCCCAATTTTTATAAGGCACTCTGCTTAATTGAGAGTTATAATATCGAACATCTCCTGTAACTTCTTTTCCGAGCCAATCTGGTTTGTCGAAAATTTCATTTTCTTCAGATAATTCAATTTCAGCAACAATCAGCCCTTTATTTTCTGCAGAAAATTCGTCTACCTCAAAAATATGATTGCCTACTTTAATTTCATAGCGTATTTTTTCAATAAGATTAGATTCACATAATTCTATTAGTTGTTCGGCCTCTTTTAAAGATATTTCTTTCTCCCATTCAAATCTGGTAGTTCCTTCGGAATTTGAAATTCCTTTTATCGTAATAAATGCCTTCTCTCCTTTTATTCTGACCCTAACGGTTCGTTCTTTATGAGTATTTAAAAAGCCTTGTAAAATTCGAGTGTTTTTATAGGCCAGCTCTTTATACTTATCTGAAACTATTAAAAATTTTCTTTCAATTTCTATCATAATCATTTTCCGTAAAAACGGAAATCTTTTAATTTATAATTCACAAATAATTATCTAAGATATTATAAATTTATAGGATGAAGGAAGAACTTCTCCAAAGAAAAATAATACATGTGGATATGGATGCCTTTTATGCCTCTGTTGAGCAATTGGACAACCCAGAATTGAGAGGTAAGCCTATTGCTGTTGGTGGAACCTCGAAGCGTGGAGTGGTAAGTGCTGCGAGTTATGAGGCTCGAAAATTTGGAGTTCGTTCTGCCATGAGTAGTATCATTGCAATACAAAATTGTCCGGATCTCATCTTTGTAAAATCTAACTTTAAACGATACCATGAAGTATCGGATCAAATCAGAAAAATATTTTACGAATTTACCGACAAAGTCGAGCCTTTATCCTTGGACGAAGCATACCTAGATGTAACAGAAAATAAAAAAGGAAACCCAAGCGCCTCACTAATTGCTAAAGAAATAAGAAAAAAAATAAAAGAAGTAACAGGTTTAAATGCCTCAGCAGGTATCTCCATTAATAAATTTATAGCAAAAGTAGCGAGTGATATCAACAAACCCAATGGGCAAAAAACAGTTCCTCCTAATGAGGTTATTGATTTTTTAGAAAAATTAGATATTAAAAAGTTTTTTGGAGTTGGTAAAGTAACCGTCCAGAAAATGTATCGTCATGGAATATTTACTGGTAAAGACTTAAAAGAAAAATCTAAAGAATATCTAGATGAACATTTTGGAAAGAGCGGAAGGTTTTATTATCAAGTAGTAAGAGGTAATCATTTTAGTGAAGTTAAACCCTCTAGAACTCGAAAATCTTTAGCAGCAGAGCGTACTTTTAGCGAGAATATTTCTTCGGAAATATTTATGATTAAAAAACTAGAAGATATTGCAAAAGAGGTTGAAAAACGCCTTAAGAAAAGTAAGGTCGCAGGAAAAACAGTTACCCTTAAAATTAAATACAGTGATTTTACGTTACAAACTAGAAGCAAAACGTTGCCCTACTATATTTCAGATAAAAATGTAATGGTCGAAACTGTTAAAGAATTGTTATATCAATCGACTATGAAAAATTCGGTACGATTGTTGGGCATTTCATTATCGAACCTCAATAATGATAAAGGAAAGCCCGCTAAAGAAAAGGTCGTAGCGGTTCAATTAAAATTCGATTTCTAATTAAAATTATAAAATTTCATATGTGATAAAATTACTTAAAATTATTTTTTAACCCTAATAACTCACATTATGAAAACAGCGAAAATTTTAAGCTTTGCACTGGCTAGTACCACCTTATTTATTTCTTGTAAAAAAGAAGTTAACCCTTCCAAAGAAATTAAAAAAAATTCCGAAAACGAATTAGCAATTGTCGATACAACTATTATCGAAGAAAAAACTAAAAAAAATAGTGACTACTTGTATGTTACTTCTGTTTCGGGCCTAAGTCTAAGAGCTTATGCAAATTTGCAAAGTGAAAAACTTGCAGTTATGCCTTACGGTACTAAAGTAAAAGTGGTCTCTTTTGAAAAAAATCCAACGATGAAAGTAGGAGATATCGTTGGCGGAATGAACGAAGTTGAATACAATCACAAAAAAGGATTTGCTTTTAATGGATATCTTTCTAAATATTTCCCACCTGAAAAAAGAATTTCAGCTAAAAGATACAGTGAAGAGTTACAGTTAAAACATAAAACTGTAAAATATTCTGAAAATAAATCAGGAACTGTAAGCAATCCAATTATTACTGAAAAATTAATTGTGCCAGATATAAAATGGCATGAAGCTTTTTATATGGCACAACAATTATTTAAATTTCCAAAAGAATTTGAGTTTCCATCTTCAAAAGGAAAAGAGAAAGAAATAAAATTAGAAAAAAAGTTTAAGAAAGATAGTTGGGTAAGTGAATTACAAATTAATAGAAAAGAAAATAGATTTACTAAAATTGAATATCACTATAAAAATAAAGGATTTAATAAAGTAGTGTCTATTTACAAAGAAAGCGGGCAACTAGTTATAGGTAACACCGAAGAAATTAAATAACCTATCAATTGTATTATTAAATTTAAGGCTGATCCTAAACGGTCAGCCTTTTTTAGTAACTCTAGTTTCAGGTTTTTAATTTCAAGAATTTTATATTTGTAAAAAACGAATAATGCTAGGTAAAGGAACAAAACTATACAGTATTTTAAGATTAAAATGTCCTCGATGTCAAGAGGGTGATTTTTATAAAGGTCACCCATATAGTTATTCTGGTATGGGAAGAGTAAAAGAAAATTGCTCAAAATGTGATTTAAAATATAATATCGAACCTAGTTTTTATCAAGGCTCTTACTACGTTACTTATGGTTTAGGAGTGGCATTATTTATAGCCGTTTGGATTTTACAATTATTCTTTTTTCCAGATGTTGGTCCAGGAACTTTATTAATTTCGATATTAATATCGCTCCTTTTGTTTTCTCCTATGCTGTATGCTCTTTCAAAAATTATCTGGATTAACTTTTTTATTAAATACGAAAAAGACCCCAAAAAAAAGTAGAAGGAGATTTATATAAAGTCTAATACTGACTGTTTTTGCCTAACTCCATTAAACAATTAATAAAAAGATTGTAGCTTTACGATATGATTGAGATTTTAAAAAACAATTACGGTCATCTATTTGAAGATAAATTAATTGAGGAGATTAATACGATTGGAACTTTAAAAAAAGTCCCCGAAGGGCAAAAATTAATTGAAATTGGACAGTATATTAAATCCATGCCTTTATTAATAAGTGGGGCTATAAAAATAATGAGAAACGATGATGATGGTGACGAATTGTTGCTGTATTTTTTAGAGAGTGGAGAAACCTGTGCCATGACATTAACCTGTTGTTT
>JAAEPP010000214.1 GCA_024232495.1 Flavobacteriaceae bacterium | reverse complement strand
GCTGCACAGCCAGTGTGGTGATAACCGGGAGGGCATATAAGGTCTATTGGTCACATACTTATATATCACTTGTAGTTCTTGAAACATCATGAGCACTCTTGGTGTATTTTGAGCCATCTTCTACCATTTTACTTTTCACTCATTGCTCTTGCATCAATTTGAGCCATCTTTTGATCTTGAGTACCAACAATGTATAACTGTACATCGTATGCCCAAGTTTATAAGTTGCTGCACAGTCAGTGTGGTGATAACCGGGAAGGCATATTAGGTCTCTTGATCAAATACTTATATTTCACTTGTAGTTTTGTAACTTCTTGAGCAATCTTTGTGTATCTTGAGCCATAATCTATCATTTTACCATTCACTCATTGCTGTTACAAAATTTGAGTCTTCTTTTGATCTTGAGTACCAACAATGTATAACTGTAGATCGTATGCCCAAGTTTATGAGTTGCTGCACAGCCAGTGTGGTGATAATCAGGAGGTTACATCGGTTCTCTAGGTCGTACATAAATTAACTTTATGCATGAAATGAAAAATTTTGTATTAACCAAGACATACCAATAACAAAGTCCTCCACACAACAGCGAGCTCCTTGGTCCGATTGCACTTACAATTGGAGGAGCAATAAAGTTTGCTACCGAAAACACCGCATAGATGATTGAAAGACTGCAAAAAAAGATTTGTACCATTAATAAACT